>JAUWRQ010000155.1 GCA_030610515.1 Candidatus Eiseniibacteriota bacterium
CCGCGGCACCGCCGCAAGGAGAGGACAACATGAGCAAGCGAACGGTGATGCTCGGGCTCGCGGCAGTGATCCTGCTCGCGGCCTCGCCGGCTCAGCCGGCTGACCGCGTCGTTCTGGCCGAGATGTTCGGGGGCACTTGGTGTGGGTATTGCCCCGAGTCGCACGCGGCCCTTCAGGTGCTGACCGAGGAGTACGGGGACGAACAGTTCGTCGCACTCTACTACCACATCGGGGGAGCCGATCCGTTCCGGACGTCGGAGTCGCAGGCCCGCGCGAGCTGGTACGGCGTCGGCGGCGTCCCGCACGTCAGGTTCGACGGTGTCGAGACCTGCGTCGGCGTGTACCAGAACCTCGAAGCCACCACCGCCTGGTACCGCGGCGTCATCGACGGTCGCCACGCCATCTCGACCCCGCTCGTGATGAGCTCGACCGGGCACGTTCAGGCGGACACGGGCTACGTCACGGTCGACATCAAGGCCGTGGAGACGGTCGGCTACTCGCCCATACAGGCGCAGTTCCTGCTGATCGAGAACGACGTCTACCACAATTCCAACGAGTACGACTTCACCGTGCGTGACGTGCTGCCCGTCGAGGCATTGACGCTCTCGTCTCCCGGAGACTCGGTCCAGATCACGCGCAACTTCTCGATCGACCCGACGTGGAACTACGAGAACATGCGCGTCGTTGTCTTCGTCGAGGACACTGGGCTCAAAGAGATCGTCCAGGCGCACATGATGCCTCCGCCCTACGGCCTCCACATGGCCAGTTCCCACCACGCGGAGGAGATTGACTATTTCGGGGAGGCCGTCTACGCTGCCACCCTCGAGAACCGCGGGACGGCGACCGACACGGTCACCATGAACATCGCTCAGACGGTGCTTCCCGACGGCGTCGGAATGTGGGATTGGTTCGCCCAGTACTGCGACGAGTCGACCGGCATCTGCTACTTCGGTGAGCAGGACTTCGTCCTGGCTCCCGGCCAGATAGACACGTTCTCCGTTCACATGGCCGACTGGCTCGGAACGGTGCAGGGGAGATGTGTGACCGAGTTCACGGCCCAGAGCAACGGCGAGCCGACGATCCAGCTGTCTGAGATCTACGGCACGTTCGTCGACCTGCCGTCGATCCTGCTCGTCGACGACGACGGAG
This sequence comes from Candidatus Eiseniibacteriota bacterium, assembly GCA_030610515.1. Taxonomy (GTDB): domain Bacteria; phylum Joyebacterota; class Joyebacteria; order Joyebacterales; family Joyebacteraceae; genus WJLY01. The sequence continues at coordinate 1,150 of JAUWRQ010000155.1, forward strand.
GCGCCTCGCACGAGACCCATCTCGAGACGGCGCTTGCGGACACAGGGTACCCGTCCGTGGTCTGGGAGATTTCCTCGAGAGGGCGGCCCACTCAGACGCTGCTCGATTCGTTCTGGGCCACGTTCTGGACGACCGGTGGAGCGGACGGCACCGCGCTCACGCTTGCCGACGAGGCGGTCATGGCCGGCTACCTCGATGGCGGCGGCAACCTCTTCATGGCCAGCATGGACTACCTCTCCAGCAGGGTCGCGATGACGCCGTTCATCGAGAACTACCTTCACATCGACTCGTGGACGTCCGACATCGGCGGTCTGACGATGACCGGCGCCTACGGCGACCAGATCTCGCACGACATGTCGCTCGGGCTCCTGGGAGGGCCGGTCCCCTACGCCAGCAACGACAGCTTCGTGAGCGACGGGGAGGGCGACGTCACCTTCACGTCGATGTCGAGCGAGCGCGGGATCAAGGTGGAGGAGGGCGGCCACAAGGTGGCGTTCATCGCGTTCCCGTTCGAGGACGTGAAGACCAACCAGCCTGCTCCGAACAACCAGAAGTCGTTCGCGCGACGCGTCGTCGAGTGGTTCATGCTGCCGACGGGCGTCGAGGAGGGTTCGGATGAGATCTTCGCCGGACTCACGCTCAGGCAGAACAGCCCGAATCCGTTCAATCCCGTGACTACGATCCGCTTCACGGTTCCAGCGGGAGCCGGTCGTGTGGCGCTCGACGTCTACAACGTGAACGGTCGGCTCGTGCGTTCGCTCGTGGACAGCGAGCTCTCGCCCGGCCCTCACAACGTCGTGTGGGACGGTCGGGACGGCGCAGGGCGTGAGCTTTCCTCGGGGATCTACTTCGCCAGGCTCGCCGCCGGCGGGGAGACCTCGAGCATGAAGATGGCGCTTCTCAAGTAGGATTCCGGGAGGGCGCCCGGTGGCGTGACGGCCGTCGGGCGTTTCTCCGACGTGCGGGCGATGGGGAAGGAGTCTCAGGATGTACATCTGGCGTCCGGTTCTTGCCGCGCTGCTTCTTGCGGCGGTGTTGTTTCCAGCCACAGCTTCCGCCTATCCTCGCGACGACGCGGCGCTGGTCGAGGTGGACGTTCTGTCGCGTGCGGACATCCACAGGCTGAACGAGCTCGGGATGGACATCGTGACCGTGAAGGACGGTCGGGCGCAGATCGCCGCCGTCCCTGCCGAGATTGACGCCCTGTGGGCGAACGGGTTCCGCCCCGCGGTCCTCCTGCCGAGGATGCGCGACGCCGTGAAGTCGCTCAACGTCCCCGATCGCGGCGAGTATCACAGCTACAGTGAGCTCACCGCGGACCTCGCGGCGTGGGCGAGCACGTATTCCTCCATCACGCAGCTCATCTCCATCGGCCAGAGCGTGCAGGGCCGCGAGATCTGGGCCATGAAGATCACCGACAATCCGACGGTCGAGGAGTTCGAGGCGGAGATCCAGTGGATCGGCACGCACCACGGCGACGAGACGATCAGCCACGAGGTCTGCTACTACATGATCGAGGATCTCCTCGAGGGCTACTGGACCGATCCGCAGGTGACGTTGCTCGTGAACGAGCGCGAGATCTGGATCATCCCCATGCTCAACCCGGACGGCTACGAGAACGGGTCCAGGTACAACGCGAACGGCGCGGACCTCAACCGCAACTACCTCTGTCCGTGCGGCTGCAACGCAGGCTCCGCGTTCTCCGAGCCCGAGAGCCAGGCGCTTCGCGACTTCAACGTCGGCATGAACCCCGTCACGTCGCTCACGTTCCACTCGGGTGCCGTCTACGTCAACTACCTCTGGGACTACACATACGACCCGACGCCCGACGAGCCGATGATCATCACGATCTCGAACGTCTACGGGGACCTGAGTGGACTGCCTGTCACGAACGGCGCCGACTGGTACATCGTCCACGGGAGCTGTCAGGATTGGTGCTACGACGCCAGGGGCGAGATAGACACGACCATTGAGGTCTCGGTTACGAAGGACCCTCCAGCGTCCCAGATTACGCCGATCTTCAACGACAATCGCGACGCCATGCTCTACCAGGCTCGGATGTCGGGGAGGGGAATCAGGGGAGTCGTTACCGACGGCGGGAACGGGGAGCCTCTGTACGCCACGATCAGCATCCCCGAGATCGGGAAGGACGTCTACACCGACCCGGACGTCGGCGACTACCACAGAATGGTCGAGTCGGGGACCTACACCGTGACCTGCACGGCGGAGGGCTATCCGTCGCAGACCGTCTACAACGTGAGCGCGAGCCTCGACACGTTCGTCGTCGTTGACTTCGCGCTCGAGCCGCCCCCGCGCGGGACGATCGCCGGATCCGACACCGAAGACCTGGCCAATCCCATCGCGGCCACCGTCGAACTCACCGACATGGGTGGGTTCTCGACGACCGCCGACGCGGGGACCGGGTACTACGAACTCACCCAGATCCCCGTGGGGAACCACGACGTCAAGGCGAGCCTGAGCGGCTACGCTTCGGTCGAGCGCACGGACGTTCTCGTCCAGGAGCTCACGACGACGTCCGAGGACTTCAGCCTCCAGAGCTCGATGTTCTTCGACGACCTCGAGGCCGGCGTGGGCGAGTGGAGCGGCGACTGGTCGCTCACGACGGGCAAGTCGTCGAGCCCGACGCACTCCCTGACGGACAGTCCTGGCGGGAACTACGGGAACTACGCGCTCACGACGACCACGCTGGCGAACTCGATCGATCTCACCGGTCATGCTGTCGCTTCGCTGTCATTCGATCTCTGGTGCGACACCGAGACCGGATACGATTATCTTTACGTCGAGGCCAGTGGGAACGGCGGCTCGTCGTGGACGCAGGTCGCTTCCTACGATGGTCCGCTCGGGGGCTGGTCGACCGAGGAGATCGATCTCACGGCGTACGCCGGAAGCTCGGCCTTCAAGGTCCGTTTCATCCTCGACTCGGACAGCTACATTACGCGCGACGGCGCATACGTCGACAACGTCGCGATCTTCGGCGACCCGACGCTCACCGGTGTCGAGGAGGGCGCGAGGGTCTACAGACTCGCCGTGGGCAACTACCCGAACCCGTTCAACCCGCGGACGAGCATTCGCTACGAATCTCCGTCCACCGGGCTCTTCGATCTCAAGATCTATGACGTCGCGGGTAGGCTCGTCAAGACGCTCGTAGACGGTGAGGTCACGACGGGCGGGAAGCACACGATCGAGTGGGACGGGAGGGACGACCGCGGCGCGCCCGTCCCCGCGGGCGTCTACTTCGCGCGCGCCGAGGCTGCCGGTGAGGAGTCGTGCGCGAAGATGGTTCTTCTGAAGTAGGCGCGCGATTGGACTGATCGGTCCCGTGCGAGTCGGCGCACGAAGGCGGGCAAGGCGGCGCCCCGGAGGCGCCGCCTTCTCCTTGTGGGGCAACCGCCGTCGCCC
>JAUWRQ010000237.1 GCA_030610515.1 Candidatus Eiseniibacteriota bacterium
GCGGCCTACTCCGACGAGGACGCGGGCTACGATTCGAACGGGGGCGCGTTCCACGTCGACGACATCCGCGTCCACGACGCCATGACCGGGGAGATCTTCTATTGGGAGGACTGTGAGGGTGGATTCGGCCTGAGCACGCCTTCGAAGGCGCCCACAGGCGACTACTGGCGTCTCATCGAGAACCCCTGCCAGGCCTCGAGCGGCTCTCACGTCTGGTCGATCGCCTGGCCAGACTCCGCGCACGTCCCGCCGAACCTGAACAACTGGCTCATGACGCCGGTCATCGACGTAAGCCCGGGGTGGGCCCACACGGTGTCCGCACAGATGCAGATGTTTTTCACCAGCTCCTCAGGCGCGTATTGGGAGGAAGAGATCTCGGTGGACGGCGGGGCGACATGGACTTGGCTGGGAGCCTGGTACGGCCATCAGTGCGAGTTCGGGAGCGGGCCGTACGGCCCCTGCGACCACTTCCTCGTCGACTGGACTGTCCCCTCGTCCGCGGCGCATCGCGTTGCCTTCCGCTGGACCGTGCACACGGGACCCGCGGGCGCCGTAGGCGCGTCGGGCTGCGCCTATAACTCGGTCGGCATCACGGTCGACGATGTGAGTGTGACGGGGTACGCGCCCCCGAGCCGTGAAGGTGGAGGGAGCTGGAGCACGATCCGCGCGCTCTACTGACGAACGTGCGGGGACGCATCCGCTTCGGCGTCGTGAAGGCCGGCCACTGTGGCCCGTAGCCTTTGCCCTTCCTTGACAGCCATTCGAATTCTCTGATATCCTGTGGTGTCATAACGAAACGGACGGAGCGGGAACATCCCGACCAGCTCCCCTTACCGACCACCCCTATTCGCGTGCACGGTTGCAGACGAACGCAGCACACCGGTTCACGGTGAGCCCGGCGCGCTCAGGCGCTTCGGGCTCTGCCGAGAGGAGGTTCAAGGTGACGAGGTTCGCGATGACGACAGCTCTGGCCACGGCGCTGCTGATGGCGCTCCTGGCCACAGGGGCGGCTCAGGCGACGACGATACATCTCGTGACTCACACGTTCGATCCCCTGGAAGGAGAGCCTGAGGTCGACTCGTGGCTCGCGGCCGACGAGCCCGAAGCCCGGGGCGAGAGCTACTACCTGGTCCAGCTCAACGGCCCGCCGACCGACGAGCGCAGGGCGGCGGTCACGGGCGCGGGCGGCCAGCTCATCGCCTACATGCCGGACTGGAGCTACATCGTCCGCATGACACCGGAGACCCGTGCGGCGCTCGCCGAGTCACCGGACGTCGCATGGACGGGACCGTTCCATCCCGCGTACAAGCTCTCCCCCACGATCGGGAAGCACGGGTTCCGCCACCCGCGCAGGGCATCAGACTCCTTCCTCACGCTCCACGTGCGCGTATTCGACGATCTCGCTGGAACCGCCGAACGCGTCGAGTCGCTCGGGGGCAGGGTCCTCGAGTCACTCGACGACGGATTCCAGAAGCTGCTCGTCGTCCACGCCTCCCCAGCGCTCGTGAACGAGCTGGCGCGCATCGAGAACGTCTGGTGGATCGAGGAGAAGCCCGAGTTCTATCTCATGAACGACCAGACCGAGTGGGTCGTCCAGTCGAACGTCTCCGCGAGCACGCCCGTGTGGGACAGGGGACTCCACGGCGAGGACCAGATCGTCGGTGTCATGGACTCCGGCCTGGACTACAACTCTTGCTGGTTCCGTGAGACCGGTGGCGCCGCTCCCGGCCCGTCGCACCGCAAGGTCATCGACTATTCGCTGTACGGGGGCGCGGCCTACGACGGGTGCGACGTCGGCCATGGAACGCACGTCTGCGGCACACTCGCGGGCGACCAGTCGTACGTCAACCCCGGCAACTACGATTACAACGGGATGGCATACAAGGCACAGCTCATCCTCCAGGACGTGGGAGTCGACGACGAGTGGAGCTGCACCGTGGGCACGGTGTCCATCCCTGCGAGCTGCGCGGCGGCGTACACCGACGCCTACAACCTGGGCGCGCGAATCCACTCGAATTCGTGGGGTGGAAGCGAAAACAGCTACGACTCGTACGCCGCCGGCGTCGACAATTTCATGTGGGGACACCCCGACTTCCTCATCGTTTTCGCCGCGGGGAACGCGGGGTCGGGGGCCAGCACCGTCTCCTACCCTGGTACCGCGAAGAACTGCATCACGGTCGGCGCGACGCGCAGACCCCCGCAGCAGGACACGATCGCGGGCTACTCGAGCCGCGGCCCCGCGCACGACGGCCGTCTGAAGCCCACGGTCGTGGCGCCCGGAGGCGAGGCGGGGTACAGCTACGTGAACTCGGCCGACAACAACATGGGAAACCCGCCGGCGCAGACGTGCAGCGTCGCGAGTTCCCCGTTCCAGGGAACGTCGATGGCGACGCCCGCGGTCGCAGGCTGCGCCGCCCTCACCAGGCAGTACTTCCTCGAAGGGTGGTACCCGACCGGCACGAAGACGCCCGGTGACGCGGTCTCACCCAGCGCCGCCCTCGTCAAAGCCGTGGTCACGAACTCCGCCACCGACATCGCCGGCGCTGACATCCCCAACAACAACGAGGGATGGGGCCGCGTGCTCCTCGACGACGGCCTCTATTTCGACGGTGACGCCCGCGAGCTCATCGTGGAGGACGTCTCCCCGGGTCTTTCGCAGGGAGGTTACGAGACCTTCGAGTTCGAGGTCGACACGAGCTCGGTTCCACTCGAGATCGTGCTCGTCTGGACCGACTACCCGGCGTCCGCGGGCGCCGGCGTCGCAATACAGAACAACCTCGACCTCACGGTCACCGGACCGGGCGGCACGTACAAGGGCAACGTCATGAGTGGAGGACAATCCGTCACCGGTGGCTCGTACGACGCCCTGAACGTGGAGGAGATCGTCCGACTCGGCAGCCCGGCGACGGGGACCTATACCGTGCGCGTGGACGGAACGACCGTCCCTCACGGCCCGCAGCCGCTCGCGCTCGCGATCACCGGCTCGTTCGCCAACTGGCCGGAGGACACGGGCGTCGATGATGATTCGCTGCCCGGGGGGCGACCGTTCAGGTTCACCGGCATCTCCCCCAACCCGTTCAATCCCTCGACCGTGATCGGCTACGAACTCGCGCCGACTGCCACGGGTGAAGCCAGGGTGACGCTTCGCATCTACACGGTCGACGGCAGGCTCGTGGCGACGCTCGTCGACAGGGTCCAAGACCCCGGTCGTCACTCGGTCGTCTGGAACGGAACGGACGCGGGCGGGCGCGGCGCAGCCAGCGGCATCTACTTCTGCGAGCTCTCGTACGGCGGAGAGAGGTCGACGAGGAAAATGACGCTCCTCAAATGATGCTGAGCGGTCGGGCCTGACCGTTCCATGTGGGTCCGGGAACATGCGACAGCGCGGCCATGGAGTTGCGCGGTGATAAGCAGAAGGCCTCC
>JAUWRQ010000183.1 GCA_030610515.1 Candidatus Eiseniibacteriota bacterium
CAAGGGTCCCGACTTCCCGACGGGCGGCATCATCTTCGGCCGCTCGGGCGTGCGCGACGCGTACCTGACCGGCAGGGGGCGCGTCATCGTCCGCGCCCGAGCGAACATCGAGACACACCAGAACGGCGCAGAGTGCATCATCATCACGGAAGTGCCGTTCATGGTCAACAAGGCGAACCTCATCGAGACGATCGCGGACCTCGTGCGCAGCGGGAAGATCGAGGGCATCAGGGACATCAGGGACGAGTCCGACCGCGACGGCATCCGCGTCGTGATCGACCTCAAGCGCGACGCCAACGCTGCGGTCATCCTGAACCAGCTCTACAAGCGGACCCAGATGCAGACGACGTTCGGCGCGAACATGCTGGCGCTCGTCGACGGCGTCCCGGAGGTCCTGACACTCCGGCGGATGATGGACGAGTTCATCGCGCACCGCGAGGAGGTCATCGTCCGGAGGACGAAGTTCGATCTCGAGAAGGCCGAGGCGCGCGCCCACATCCTGGAAGGGCTCAAGAAGGCGCTCGACCACATCGATGAGATCGTCCAGCTGATCAAGAAGGCGAAGGACGTCGACCAGGCGCGCGTGCGGCTGATGAAGACGTTCAAGCTCTCCGAGATTCAGGCGCAGGCGATCCTGGACATGCGGCTCCAGCGGCTGACCGGTCTCCAGCGGAAGAAGATAGAGGACGAGTACAAAGAGACGATCAAGCTCATCGCCTATCTGAAAAGCATCCTCGAGAGCCGGGGTAAGGTCCTCAGCATCATCAAGGAAGATCTGGAAGAGGCCGCGAAGACGCACGGGGACGACCGGAGGACCGAGATCGTCGACGCGACTACCGACTTCTCGATCGAGGACCTGATCGCCGAGGAGGACATGGCGATCTCGATGTCGCACTCCGGCTACATCAAGAGGCTCCCGGTCGGCACGTACCGTCGTCAGCACAGAGGCGGGAAGGGTGTTGCCGGCATGGGGACGAAGGAAGACGATTTCGTCGAGCACATGATGATCGCTTCGACCCACGACTACATCCTCTTCTTTACGCAGACCGGCCAGTGTCACTGGCTACGGGTCCACGAGATCCCGCAGGTGGGACGCGCCGCGAAGGGCAAGGCGATCATCAACATCCTCCAGCTGAACAAGGGCGAGTGCCTGCGAGGGTTCGTGCCGGTCCGCGAGTTCGACGAGGACCACCACATCGTCATGGCGACGCGCAAGGGCGTCGTCAAGAAGACGCGGCTCTCGGCGTTCTCGCACCCACGCCGCGGCGGCATAAAGGCCATGTCGATCGACGACGGGGACGAACTGATCGACGCCACGATGACCGACGGCACCTGTGATGTGCTTCTTGGCAAGAAACACGGCAAGGTGATCCGCTTCCACGAGCAGGACGTTCGCGAAATGGGGCGGTCGGCGCGCGGTGTGCGTGGTACGATGCTTGAGAAGGGGGACGAGGTCGTTTCTATGTCCGTCATCGTGGGAGAGGGTGGGACCATCCTGTCCCTGACCGCGAACGGTTACGGCAAGCGGACAACGATACAAGAGTACAGGGTGACGCGCCGCGGCGGTAAGGGCGTCATCTCGATCAAGACGACGAAGAGAAACGGCCACGTCGTCTCGGTCAAGGTGGTGAACGACAACGACGAGGTGATGATCATGACCACAAACGGGGTCATGATCAGACTGCCCGTCTCCGGCATTTCCATGATAGGACGCAACACGCAGGGCGTTCGCGTCATCAACTTGAGCGACGGAGATCATGTGACGGACGTCGCGCGTGTCGTCACCGAGGAGTAGCCTGGAGACCCTCGAGAGCCGAACCGTTCCGGCCCATGGTTCTCAGGGCGGAGCCATCCAGGACGTCCGGCGGTGAGTGAGTGAGGGTACGCGCTTGGATCGGGTAGAGCGAACCGCGCTCGTGTCGGTCGGCATCAATGTCGGCCTCGTAGCACTCAAGATCTTCCTGGCGATCCTGTCGGGAAGTCTCGCGCTTCTCGCGGACGCCTGGCATTCAGGCTCGGACATCGTGGCCTCGGGCGTCGTCTGGGCGGGCGCGAGGATCTCCAGGCGCGGCGAAGGCCGGAACCTCGCGCTCATTGAGAACATCGCCGCCCTCGTCATCGCAGGTCTCATCCTCTGGGCCGCCGTCGGGATCTTCCGGAGGGTCTCCGACGCCGCGGGTTCTCCCCTCATCAATCTGCCCGTTGCCATCGGCGGCAGCATCGTCGCCGCACTCGTCTCGTACTACGCCGCGGAGTACAAGCTTCACGTCGGACGCGAAGAGCGAAGCCTCTCCCTGATCGCAGACGGACATCACTCACGCATGGACACCTGGACGACCTGCGCGGTCGTCGTCGGGCTCATGGGCCACGCGATGGGGATCGAACTGGACAGGATCGCCGCGGTGGTCGTTGCCCTGTTCATTGTGGAGTCCGGCTTCATGATCCTCGTGGCGGCGGTCAGTGGGCTTCGCGAGGGAACGGTCACGTCGACGGCGCCGCTTGTCATGCTCTCCTCGTGGGCGCCCGCGAGGTTCGTGCTGGACGCGTTCGCGCGGACGGGCGTGGGGCGGCTGTGCCGTTCGATGAGGTCGGCGGTCGTGGACCCGGTCAAGCGCAAGAGGGCGGGAGCGGCGGGCCTTCTCCTCGTCCTTATGTTCTGGGCTCTGACAGGCGTCTACTTCGTCGGACCCGGCCGCGTCGGTGTCGTGCGCAGGTTCGGGAGGGCCGTCGGCGAGCCGGCTGAGCCGGGAGTGCACCTGAAGGCACCGTGGCCGGTAGACCGCGTGGCACGCGTCGAGACCGAGATGGTCCGCCGCGCGGAGCTTGGGTTTGAGACGCGGTCCGATCCCAGAGCGGTCACCGGCGTCGCGGCCGAATTCTATGCGTCTCTCTGGGAGAGCAGGCACGCCGCGGGCACGTACGAGAAGCGGCCTGAGGAGGCACTGAGACTCACCGGCGACGAGAACGTGGTCGACATGAATGCGGTCATCCTCTACCGCGTGTCCGATCCGCTCGCGCATCTGTTCAGCGTCGAGCGCTCTTCGCTCCTCGTGAAGATCGTCGGGGAATCGGTCATAGGAGAGATCGTCGGCTCGCTTCCCATCGAGGAGGTGCTGACGGCGAAGCGCGATTCCCTCGAGTCGGCCCTTGGGGCGGGACTTCAAGGAGAACTCGACTCGGTCGACGCGGGCATCGAGATTCTGGGCGTCCGTCTGCAGGACATACATCCACCTCTCGAGGTAGTTCCGTCCTTCCGGGACGTCTCGAGCGCGCGGGAGGACAAGAACCGCATCGTGAACGAGGCGCTCTCCTACACGAACGAGATGGTTCCAAAGGCCCGCGGAGACGCGGAGCGTCTGTTGCTCGAGGCGCAGGGCTACAGGAGAGAGCGGGTCGACCGCGCACACGGCGAGGCGGAGAGATTCCTCGCCCTGGCCGCGGAATACCGCCGCGCCAAGGGTGTCACCGAAACAAGGCTCTACATCGAGACCATGGAGGAGCTTCTCATGAACGTCGAGAAGTTCATCGTGAGCAGCGAGGTCGACCTGAAGGGATACGACATCCGGATGATCGACAAGACCCTCGGGACCGCGGCCCGCCTCGACTAAGGGGCGGTCGGGCAACTGAGGGGCTGTCGGGCAACGCGCACGTGGCGACTGACGACGCGGCGCGCAGGGCATCGCCGACTCACGGAGCCACGACGCAACGCGACATCGAGGAGACACGCATGGAGAAACGCTGGTACTACCTGGTGGCCGCGCTCGTCATCGCGGTGCTCGTCGCGCGAACCGGAGTGTTCGTCGTGGACGAGACGCAGACCGCGATCGTGACGCAGTTCGGGAACCCCATCAGGGTGATCGAGGACGCGGGGCTGCACTGGAAGATCCCGCAGCCGGTCCAGGCCGTCAGGTTCTTCGACAAGAGGCTTCTGGTCTACGACCCGAAACCCACGGAGTTCCTGACGAGCGACAAGAAGAACATCGTGGTGGACGCGTTCGTCGCCTGGAGGATCGAGGATCCGAAGCG
>JAUWRQ010000313.1 GCA_030610515.1 Candidatus Eiseniibacteriota bacterium
CAAGCTCATCGAGCCCGTCATCAGCTCCGTGACGCGCACGGCGACGGCCGAGATCGTCATCCCAAACGCCGGCGAACTCCTTCGTCCCGGGATGTTCGCGCACGTGACACTGGAGCTCGCACCGCGTGACGTGCTTCTCGTCACACACGACGGTGTTCTCCAGCAGGAGGGGACCGGTCGGTACTTCTCGATGCTCTTCGAGGAGGGGCGCTCGAGGCGCGTGGACGTGGTCCTCGGCCAGGCCATCGGAGAGCACCACGAGGTGCTCAGCGGGCTGGAAGTCGGGCAGAGCGTCATCACTACCGGACGATACCGGCTTCCGGACGGCGCCAGGGTGGCGATCCGGCACGAGGAGGGTGTTCGATGAACCTCCCACAGCTGGCAGTACGCCGTCCTGTCACGGTCTTCATGGTCTACTTGGCGGTCGCTCTGTTCGGTCTTCTTGCCGTCACGCGGACGCCCATCGACCTCTATCCCGACATGGAGTTTCCCAACCTGGCCGTGATAACGCTCTACCCCGGGGCCGGCTCCGAGGACGTCGAGAACGGCGTCACCGAGGCTCTCGAGGACGCGGTCGCGACGGTGAGCGGGATAGACAAGATCACATCGGTCTCTCAGAGCAACATGTCGGTTGTCATGGCCAGCTTCGAATGGGGCACGAACCTCGACGAGGTCTCGAACGACATCCGCTCCGCGATCGAGATGGCGAGGGACGACCTTCCTGACGGGGCGGAGGCACCGCGGCTGCTCAAGCTAAGCGCGGACATGGCGCCCGTCGTCGTGCTCGCCGTCAGTGCCAACGAGAGCTACGAGAGTCTGAACTACATCGTCGAGGAGGAGATCAGCGGCAAGCTCAGGCGAGTTCCGGGCGTGGCGCTCGTGAGCGTGATGGGAGGCCCGAAGCGACAGATCGAGGTCCGGGTCGACCCGCAGAGACTGCACGCGTACGGCATCTCGCTTGAACAGATCGGATCCGTCCTCGCGGCCGAGAATCTGGACCTGCCGGTCGGGACGATCGACCAGGGAGACTCTGAGGTCTCGATACGCGTTCCCGGGGAGTTCGATGAGCTCGAGCAGCTCGAGCGGACCGTCGTCGGGCAGTACGACGGCGCGCTCGTCCACCTCGGGGATGTCGGCGACGTCGTCGATGACTTCGCCGATCAGACGATGCACGCGACGTCGAACAACCGTCCGGGCGTCATCGTATACGTGCAGAAACAGTCGGGCGCCAACAGCGTCGAGGTGGCGACCGCCATCAAGGCGGAGCTCGAGCGCATCAAGTCGACACTGCCGCCCGACGTCGAGATCGAGCTTCCGATGGACTCGTCGGAATCGATCCAGAACTCACTCTCGACGCTCATCACCGCCGTGCTCTACGGGTTTCTGGCTGTTCTTCTGGTAGTGCTTGTTTTTCTGAGGAGGATGCGCAGCACGGTCGTCGTGGGTATCACCATACCGGTCTCGTTTCTGGTCGTGCTCATCTTCATGAACGCGATGGGGTACACGTTCAACTCGATCAGCCTGATGAGTCTGGCTATCGCAATCGGCCTGGTTGTCGACGCCTCGGTCGTGGTTCTGGAGAACATCACCCGCCACGTCGAGGCTGGAGAGCGCGTCAGCGAAGCGTCGATCTACGCGCCGTCGGAGGTGGGGCAGGCCCTCATGGCCTCTGCCCTGACGACGATCGCCGTGTTCATTCCCATGATCTTCGCGACCGGTATCGTCGGGGTCATGTTCAATCAGCTGGCTCTCATCGTGGTGGTTACGATCGCGGCATCGCTCGTGGTCGCGCTGACGCTGACACCGGCGCTCACCTCCACGTTCATGAGACGGTCGTTCGACGTGCAGACGAGCAAGAGCAAGGGGTTCTTCAATCGCGGGGAGCAGGTGCTGCGGAACATCGAGACCTGGTACTCGTCGCGGCTTAAGAGTGCGCTCGCGCACAAGGGGCGCGTTGTCATCGCGGCCGTTATCATCTTCGTTCTCACCATGCTGCTCTCGGGATCCCTCGGGACCGAGTTTTATCCCGAGGAGGACGGTGGCTACGTCAGTGCGCTCGTCGAGCTTGCACCCGGCACGCGTCTGGAACGCACCGTTGAGGTCATGAGTGACGTGTCGATGTTCGTCGAAAGGAACATCCCTGAGCGGGAGCACTACTTCGTCCGAAGTGGCCAGACCGAGAGCGGCTTCTCCGCGTTGTTGGGGGAGAAGGAAGGACCCAACGTCGCCGAGCTAGGCGTCAAGCTCGTCAAGAAGAAGGACAGGGACAGAAGCAGCCATGAGATCAGCGAGGAACTCCGCCGCTACATCAATACGATACCAGGAGTTCTCAGTTTGGAGGTCTCGGGCGGCAATCCGATGAGCGACGCCATGAGTGGCGGAGCGGCCGTAGAGATCGAGGTGTACGGCGACGACCTGGCGGAACTCAACAAGGCGGCGGAGGACATCCGGGACGCGATTCAGTCCATCGAGGGGACGCGCGATGTTCGCCTTGACCGCGGCGAGCCGCTGCCCGAGCTTCACGTCGTCATCGACCGTGAGAAGGCCGCGTCTCTCGGCGTCAACACGGCCATCGTGGCCTCCGCACTTCGCGCTCAGGTGTACGGCCTGGAGGCGACGCGGTTCAGCGGAGAGGGAGAGGAGTGGAACGTCCTGCTTCGGGCCACGGAGGACGGACGAACCGACGCCGGTGATATCCTCGCGCTCCCGATAACGACTCTAAGGGGGGAGAC
>JAUWRQ010000199.1 GCA_030610515.1 Candidatus Eiseniibacteriota bacterium
CGACGCGGCGGCTCACGCGGCGATCTGTCCGCCCTCGCGGCCGAGATACGCGAGACGGGATACTCCGCGGTCGTGGACCTCCACTCGAACCCGAGGAGCATGTTCCTCTCCAGGCGTTCCGGAGCCCGCCGACGGACCCGCTACGGGAAGAGGGGTCGCCTCGACTCGGTACGAGTGAGGTTGCTTCGCCGAACCTACCGGGCGTCGAAGCGGATCGTGCAGCGCTACCTCGATGCGCTCGAGTCGCTCGGACTCCCGCACGCGTACAGAAGGCCGCTCTTCCACATCGATCCCGCCATGCTTGCGGGAGCAAGACGCGTCCCCGGTGAGGTGGGGCTCGAGGAGAGGCCGTTTGCCGTCATCGTGCCGGGCTCCGTCTGGGCGACGAAGAGATGGCCGGGTGAGCGGTACGCCCAGCTAGCTCGGGGACTCGCGACCGAGCTTGAGCTCGGCGTCGTGCTCCTCGGGAGCGAGAGCGAGCGTTCTCTCTGCGAGGGTGTCGCCGATGCGTCGGGCGCCGTGAGCGTGGCCGGGCTCTTGAGTCTGGGGGAGACGGCCGCTCTCATCGGGGAGTCGCGGCTTTTCGTGGGCAACGACAGCGGGCCGACGCACATGTCGATGGCGCTCGATGTGCCGACCGTCGCCATCTTCGGGCCCACCGATCCGTCGCAGTTCGACTTCGGCAGGGATGCGCTCGTGTACGAGGGCCTGGCGTGCAGTGCGTGCTCCTTCTACGGAGGGCCGCGGTGCCGTCTGGGGCACTGGGACTGCATGCGGACGATCCACGTCGACCGGGTGCTCGAGACTTCGCGAGCCCTGCTCGAGCGGAGGGAACGGGATTGAACTGCCTCGTCATCCAGACCGCCTATCTGGGCGACGTCGTTCTGACGCTGCCTCTTCTGAACCTGCTGCGCGGGCTTCCTGAGCTCGGCGCGTTGACGGTTCTCACAACTCCGGTCGGGGGGGAGTTCCTCCGGGGCCAGAACGTCGTCGACCGTATTCTCGTGTACGATAAGAGAGGGCGCGACGCGGGGTTCGCAGGATTTCGGAGGATTGTGAAGGACGTGCGGCAGTGCGGTTTTGATCTGGCCGTCATCCCGCACAGATCGTTCCGGAGTGGTTTCGCGGCACTCGTGGCGCTCATCCCGGAACGCGTCGGATTCGACGAGAGCGGCGGTCGGGTCTTCCTGACGAAACGGGTGGCCTACCGCTCCCGCCCTCACGAGATAGAGCGGATGGCCGAGCGTGCCGCGGGCGCGGGCGTCGCTCGTCCGCCGTCTCCGCTCGATTTCCACGTCGCCGCGCCCGACCGCGGCGTTGCGGAGCTCGAGCGGCTCTTCCGAGAACGCGCGGTGGACGACGACGAGTCGCTCATCGTCGTAGCGCCCGGCAGCCGCTGGGCGACCAAGAGGTGGCACGCGGAGCGATTCGGCGCGGCCGCCGCGACGCTTGCGGACGAGCTCGACCTGCGGCCCGTGGTCGCGGGTACGTCCGCCGAGGCGGAAGCGGGCGCCGCCGCGTCCGCGGGCATGGGCGACAAGGCGGTGGATCTCACGGGAGACCTCTCGATGTCTGCCTGGGTCGCGCTCATGGACCGCGCGACCGTCGTACTTTCCAATGACTCCGCCGCGGCACACGTCGCGGCGGGGGTCGGCACGCCTGTCGTGGCGGTCTTCGGCCCCACCGTGCCTTCTCAGGGATTCGCGCCGTACTCAGACCTCGCCGAGGTCGTGGGGGCGCCCGTCGACTGCAGGCCCTGCGGCAGACATGGTTCCGACACGTGTCGCGCAGGCTTCGCCAAGTGCATGGATCTCGTGTCGGTCGAAGACGTCGTGGAGGCAGCAAGGGCCGCTCTCGCCTCCGGAGTGCGGGCCGGGTCTGCGGAGCGGAACGCCTGCGCGGCGCGCGCCGGTGGGCGCCCCTGCGCCGGGAGAGAAGGCGCGGTGAACGCGGACGAGTCGGGATCCTGAGGGGGGGGCGTGCGATCTCTCGTCGTGACGGACTCGAAGGTATGGACCGCGGAGACGGAGTATGCGGTCGAGGTCGCACGCGCCGAGAAGGCGCTCGGATGGGACGTGACGCTCGCCGTCTCGCGAGGGAGCGCCGTCCTTGAGGTCGTACAGGGGGAGCTGGACCTCGCCGAGCTGCCCGGGCCCGACCCCGGACGTTCGCCCGCCGATCTCCTGGCCGATGTCCGATTTCTGTCCGGACTCACCACGGAACGGAGCTACGATGTAGTTCACTCATCGAGGTCGGCGCCGCACGTCGCTTGCGCGTTGTCCGTCGGAGGGCGGGCTCCGCTGGTGCATCTCCGAGGAGGCGCCCAGAAGCCACGCTCGAACGCGGCCAACCGGTTCCTCTACGGGAGGGTGACCGACGCCGTCATCGTGTCGTCCCGGCGCATCGTGGACTGGTTGACGGTAGGACTCTCGGTCCCAGATGAGCGCGTTCACCGTCTGCTGGCGCCGGTCGATGTGGATCGCTTCGTGGGCGCGTCTCGCGACCCGGAGCTGCGCAGGGCTCTGGGCGTCGGCGAGAACGCGCATCTGGTGGTCAACGTCGCAAGGCTGGCGCCGATCAAGGGACAGCACGTGCTCGTCGAAGCGATGGCGCGAGTGGTCGCGAAGCACCCGGACGCGGTGCTCGTGCTGGTCGGAGAGCCGTGGTCCGGGGAACCGGCGGGAGTCCTCGGTCTTGCGGAAGAGCTTGGCATCCGACGGTCGGTCGTTCCGACGGACAGAAGGGACGACGTCCCATCGATACTCGCTGAGGCTGCCGTCTGCGTCTCGTCGTCGCTCGGGAGCGAGGAGAACTCCAGGGCCGTGAGCGAGTACATGGCCGCCGGACGGCCTGTCGTGGCGACACGCGTAGGTGTCTTGCCCGAGCTGATACATGACGACCTGACCGGACTCCTGGTTCAGCCGGGAGACGTCGAGGGGCTCGCGTCGGCCGTCCTCGAGATGGTGGATGCGCCGGAGCGAGCGTCGCGCATGGCGTCGGAGGCGGCTTCCTTCGCGCGGGACAACCTCTCGCAGACGTCGTTCGTCGAGGGGGTCGGCCGCGTTCTTGAGAGCGTGGGGGGCGGGAGTTGAGACGTGCCTTCGAGGCCCTCGCATCGCTCACGGAAACGAGAGGACGACCGTGACTCCCACACCCGACATGATTTGTCTCTCGCCCAATCACTGGACCGGTCTGTCCACGAGCAAGAAGCATCTGATGCAGATCTTCTCGAGGACGGGCAGGGTTCTCTTCGTGGAGCCGCCGATAGACGTCTTCTCGGTTCTCGGGCGCAGGCGGCGATGGGTGAAGTTCAAGGGTCCGCGCGAGCTGTCTGACGGCCCGACCGTCCTGTCGGCCGTGACCCTCGCGACGCGGGGGTGTACGGAGTGGCGGCGGCGGTTCCACGCGAAGTGGCGCAGAAGGGTCCGGAGAGCGTCCGACGGAATGGGACTTGAACGGCCCGTGGTCTGGGCCTTCTGCCCGGAGCACATCGAGTACGCGGACGCCCTCGACGAATCGTTGCTGATCTACTACGTCACGGACGAGCCAACGAGCCTCGCTCGGGATCGGGACGCGACTGTCGCTGCAGACAGGGCTCTCGTCGACAAGGCCGACGTGGTGCTGGGGCTTTCGGCGAAGCTCAAGGAGGCCAGAGACGTGCCCGGCAAGACTCGCCGCCTGCCGAGTGCCGCCGATCGGCGACACTTCTCGCGCGTGTTGGCGGGGGACGAAGACGCCGGCATCGACTCATTCATCGACGCGCTCAAGAACCCGGCGGCAGTCCCGCGGGAGCTTCGCGACGTGGACCGTCCGCTCGTGCTCTTTGGAGGAGC
>JAUWRQ010000226.1 GCA_030610515.1 Candidatus Eiseniibacteriota bacterium
GAATCCCCGTCGTGACCGTCCCCGGACCTTCCGCGGTGGTGGCTGCGCTCTCCGTGTCGGGGCTTCCGCCCATGCCGTTTCACTTCGAGGGGTTCCTTCCGAGGAAATCCTCCGCGCGCAGGACGAAGCTCGAGAGCGTCACCGGTCTCAAGGGAACCCTCATCTTCTACGTGTCGCCGCACCGCGTCGAGGCCGTCCTCGAGGACATGCTGGAGGTCCTGGGTGACAGGCGGGCCGCACTCGCGAGGGAGCTCACGAAGGTCCACGAAGAGGTCCTTCGGGGGACCCTCCGGGATCTTGCCGAGGTTGCGGGCGAGCGCTCCCTCCGAGGGGAGATGGTCGTTCTGGTGGAGGGTGTGACGTCGTCCCCTGGTCGCCGTTGCACTCGCGGCTCCGGGGGTTGACACTGCGTTCGGCGCGGTGCTAAACTGCAAGGTCTACAGGGCACTTACCGGTTCCGACGCGGTTTTCCGAGGCGAGCGCGTGACATACGGAAGCGTCAAGGAGAGAGTTCGAGGTTTCCTCAAGCCGTTGGCACACCTCGTCTCTGACCTGGGTGTGCCGCCGACGGCCATAACGGTGGCAGGGTTCCTGTTTTCCGTCCTGGCGGCGCTTTCGCTCGGGACCGGGCACTTCGTGCGTGCGGCCGTGCTTATCGTGATTGCCGGCGTGTGCGACATGATCGACGGGGCCGCGGCACGCGCCGGCAACAGGGCGAGTTCCCGGGGCGCGTTCCTCGACTCGACGATAGACAGGTACTCGGACACGGTCGTGCTTCTGGGGGCTTTGCACTACTACCTTGTGCGGTCGCCGTCGGGCCCCGAGGAACTGACCGCGGGCATCGTGCTCCTGGCTCTCGCCGGGTCGATGCTCACCAGCTACACGAGGGCCAGGGCCGAGGCGATCGGGCAGGAGTGCCGCGTAGGTGTCGCCGAACGTTCGGAGAGGATGATCCTCCTGATCGTCGGGTCTCTGTTCGGCGCGGACACTCTGCGAATCGCGCTCTGGATTCTCGCGATCGCGTCGCACGTCACGGCCATTCAGAGGGTTCGCCACGTGCTGTTACGGGTGAGGTAACGAGAGCCCGCAGCTTGAGAGCGGAGCATTCTTGGGGGAAGGGTACATGGGCAAGGACAAGAAGGTCAGAGTCGCGATCGTCGGCGTTGGAAACTGCGCGTCGTCGCTTGTGCAGGGCGTCGAGTACTATCGCAACGCTTCTGCCGACGAGTTCGTTCCTGGACTGATGCACGTCGTGCTCGGCGGCTATCACATCAGCGACATCGAGTTCTCTGCCGCGATCGACATCGACAAGAACAAGGTTGGACTCGATCTCTCCGAGGCCGTGTTCACGAAGCCCAACAACACGTACAAGTTCAGCGATGTTCCGTCGAAGGGCGTGACTGTGGCGAGGGGGATGACGCACGACGGACTGGGCAAGTACCTGTCGGAGATCATCGAAAAGGCGCCGGGGCCGACGGACGACATCGTCGAGCTCCTCAAGGACACGAGGACCGACGTGGTCGTGAGCTTCCTGCCGGTGGGCAGCGAGGAGGCCACGAAGTGGTACGTCGAGCAGATCCTCGAGGCCGGTTGCGGCTTCTGCAACGGCATTCCGGTCTTCATCGCGCGCGAACGCTACTGGCAGCAGAGATTCGAGAAGAAGGGGTTGCCCGTGATGGGTGACGACATCAAGTCGCAGGTCGGCGCCACCATCGTCCACCGCGTGTTGACGCGCCTGTTCAGGGAGCGCGGGGTCAGACTGGAGCGCACGAGCCAGCTCAACGTCGGTGGCAACACCGACTTCCTGAACATGCTCGAGCGCACCAGACTGGAATCGAAGAAGATCTCGAAGACGAACGCAGTCACGTCGCAGCTCGACTACGATATCGGTGGCGACAACGTCCACATCGGGCCCTCCGACTACGTCCCGTGGCTCTCGGACCGCAAGTGGGCCTACATCCGCATGGAAGGGCGTACGTTCGGAGACGTCCCCCTGAACGCCGAGATGAAGCTCGAGGTGTGGGACTCGCCGAACTCCGCCGGCGTCATGATCGACGCGGTTCGATGCATGAAGCTCGCTCTCGAGAACGGGCTCTCCGGCGCCATCGAGGCTCCCTCGGCCTACTTCTTCAAGTCGCCTCCGACGCAGTACACGGACGACCAGGCCCGACGCATGACCGAGGAGTTCATCACGACGCACGGTGCGGCCGGTTCGTCACCTGCTCCCGCTGAGCCCGTCGAGCAAGGCGAGCTCGTCGAGGAGGTCACCGGCTCCTGAGAAGGAGCGGCGTCACACGTGCCGTCGCGGACGTTCGGGCTCTCTCGAGCGCTTGACGCGGCGAGGCCCAAGGGGCCGGGCTTCTGCCCGGCCTCTCGCGCATCGAGTTGCGGAGGGTTATCTTTGGATTCCACGGAGCGTCGCGGTATCTTCATCACGTTCGAGGGCGTCGAGGGATCGGGGAAGTCGACGCAGGCGCGCGCGCTGGCCGAGTCCCTTCGCGCGCGAGGACTCGAGGTTACGCTGACCCGCGAACCGGGGGGCACCGCGCTGGGGGAGAGGCTCCGCGAGATCCTCCTGGACCTCGGTGAACGCGGGATGCTGCCGGAGGCTGAGCTCTTCCTGTACATGGCCTCCCGGGCTGAGCACGTCGCCGGCGTGATCGAGCCCGCTCTCGAGCGCGGAGAGATCGTGATCGCCGACAGGTTCGGTGATGCCAGCGTAGCGTACCAGGGCGGGGGTCGCGAGCTCGGGACCGACCTGGTGGAATCGTTGAACCAAGTGGCGACGCGCGGCGTCAAACCTGATGTGACGTTCCTCCTCGACCTCGAGCCGGGCGCGGGTCTGGCCAGGCTCTCGCACAGAGGTGGGGGCCGCGACCGCATCGAGAGCGAGGAACTCGCGTTTCACGAGCGCGTCAGGGACGCGTATTGCCGAGCGGCGGAGCGCGACCAGTCGCGCTTCACGGTCATAGACGGAAGCGCGCCGCCCGAACGAGTGGCCGCTTCCGTCCTTGCTCGGATCGAGCGGCTGTTGAAACCGGAATCGGAAGGGTGAAAGCCATGTCAACACGCGCGAGAGAACTCACGCCGGTCGTCACCGCTCTTGTCGTAGGGGTGCTCCTCGGCGGTTGGGCGGTTGAGCGGGTGAGTGCCAGGAAGGACACCTACACCTACCTCGATCTCTTCAACGACTCGCTCGCGAAGATCGAGGTGACGTACGTAGAGGAAATCGACGTCAAGGAACTCATGTACGGGGCCATACGCGGTATGCTGTCGACGCTGGACCCGTACTCCGTCTTCTTCGACGAGGAGGCGTTCAAGAACTTCCGCGTCACGACGGAAGGCGAGTTCGGGGGCCTCGGAATCCAGATCACGGTGAGGGACGGGATATTGACGGTCGTCAGCCCCATAGAGGGAACGCCCGCGTACGACCTGGGCATCAAGTCGGGCGACCGCATCGTGGGGATCGTGGGCGAGTCAACGCGGGGTATCACGTCCGACGAAGCCATCGAGAAGCTCCGCGGCGAGCCGGGCACAAAGGTCAACATCACGATCAGACGTGAAGGAGTAGACGATCCTCTCGACTACA
>JAUWRQ010000023.1 GCA_030610515.1 Candidatus Eiseniibacteriota bacterium
CGCGAGAAGCGTAGCACGTGTGTGGAGAGGGGGCGAGAGGACATCGGGGGGGGGGGGGGTGGAGCGAGCGTCGCGCTCGGCGGGAGGCGACGGCCGTTCGGGGCGCGAGGTCACCGAGGGAGCGGGGCCACGTCAGGCGTAGCGGGATATCGCGCTGATGGGATCCAGCCTGGACGCCTTGAGCGCCGGATAGAGCCCGAAGAGGAACCCCACGGCGATTGCGAAGGAGAGTCCCAGGATGGAGCCCTTGCCCGACACGGTGATGATGAAGTCCTGGTCCATCTGCGCTGCGGCGAACGTGATGAGCTGGCACAGCCCCGCGCCCACGCCCAACCCGACGAGCCCGCCGACGACGCTGATCGTCACCGACTCGATGATGAACTGCTGGAAGATGGCGCGGTCCTCCGCTCCGACCGCCTTGCGGATGCCGATCTCGCGCAGGCGCTCGTTCACGGAGATGATGAGCACGGAGAGGAGCCCGAGACCGCCCACAAGGAGCGAGACCGTCGCGATGCTCGACAGGATCATGTTCCAGGTCTGAGTTATCCGCTCGACGCCCTCTATCGCCTCCGCGATCTGTTCGGCGATGTTCTCGATGTGGAAGTCCTCGACGCCCCTGTGCTCGCGGAGCAGCGTCCGGTGGATGCTCTCGTACGCCGCGGCTATGTCCGCGTCGTCGCGGATCCTCACGGCGAAGTAGTCTATGTCCTTCGATCCCGAGTAGTAGTGGATGCCCGTCGTTACGGGTATGTAAATGCGTTCGTGGTACTCCTCCTGTCCCGAACCGCCGAACATCTGGCTGAACTCCTTCATGCGCAGGACGCCGACGACGGTCAGCCTCTGATTGCCAACCAGCATCTCCTCGCCGACGGCGTTTCTGTCGCCGAAGAGGTCCTCCTTCACGATCTCGCCGAGGACGGCGACGCGGGCGTGGCTGTCCACGTCGGTCCAGGTGAGGAGTCTCCCCGCGCCGAGGTCGAGCTTGAGGAGCGGGAAGCCGTCGGGGGTTGCGGCGAAGACCTCCAGGTGGCGGGCCTGATTGCCCGCTCGGCCCACGACGTGGGCCGCGACCGTCGGGCACAGCCACCGGATCTCCGGGATCTCCTCACGGAGAATCTCGGTGTCGCGCAGCGTGAGTCCCCGCGAGACCCTGAGCGACGCGAGACCGTCGGGGTTGTCCGGGGGCCTCGAAGCGATGAAGAAGACGTTGTCGAACCCGAGCTGGTCGAAGTCCTCCATGATGCGCTTGCTGATGCCCCCGACGAACGAGAACATCGCGACGACCGCCGCGACGCCGACGACGATGCCGAAGAGCGTAAGTGCGGACCGCAGCTTGTGCGTCCAGATCGACTGGAGACCGCCGAGGATACTCTCGAGGATGTTCATTCGCTCTCCGCGTGGGCGCCCGCGAGGCGGCCGCCGGCCAAACGGCTACTCGTAGCGCAGCGCCTCGATCGGGCTCAGTCTGGCGGCCCGCAACGCCGGGAAGATACCGAAGACGAGTCCTATACTCACCGAACAGAGGAACGCGATGAGGAGGATCGCGGGAGTCACAGCGGTCGGCATGCCGAGGATTCCCTCCACGACCGCGACCATCCCCAGCCCAGCGAAGAGGCCGACGATCCCTCCCGCTGCGGTCACAGCAACTGCCTCCACGAGGAACTGCACGAACATGTCCCTGTCGCCTGCGCCGATGGCCTTCCGAACACCGATCTCGCGCACCCTCTCCGTGATGGATGCGAGCATGATGTTGGCTATGACGACGCCTCCCACGAAGAGCGACACGAACGCAATCGACCAGAAAATGATGTTGAAAAACACCATCTGCTCGGCCTGCTGCTGGATGCGCTCCGTCTTGGCGTCGATGTTGAAGTCCTCGACACCGTGCCTGCGCGTGAGTACGGTGCGGACCTCCTCCGTCAGAGTGGGCACCAGCTCGACCGACCTGGCAGCCACCTCGAGACCGCCCAGCCTGTCGTCGATCGTGAAGCGCTTGATCATCGTGGTGATCGGTATGTAGTGGGACCTGTTGAACCACTCGAGGACGTTCCTGTCGCTCCTGCCGCCCTCGCCCTGAAAATAGAACTCCTTCTTCTCCATGACGCCGATGACGGTGAAGGGGACGCCGTCGAGGATGATCGTTGAGCCTATGGCCTCTTCGTCTCCGAAGAGGTCCTCTTTGTACGTGGGGCCCATCGCGACGACGTTGGCGTAGGTCTCGGCGTCCTTGTCGCAGAGGAAACGGCCCTCGGCGAGTGGCATCTCGTCGGCGTACGGATAGTGGCCCGTCGTGCCGAGGACCTTCATCTGGTACGTGAGGTCGCCGTAGGTCACCGTCAGCCACCGCGTGATCTCGGGGTCCACGTAGGAGACGCTCGGGCATTCCTCGCCGATGGCGATGGCGTCGCGGTACGTGAGCCTCTCGGAGGCCTTCTCCGCGGCGGTCATCATGAGGCGGTCGAGGTGCGTGTTGGTGATGCGGAGCTCGCGCAATCCGCCGAGCTCCTCCCAGAAGGCGAGCGACTGCTCCTCTCCGCCGCGCATGAGGGCGAGAACGGCCACGACCGACGCGACCCCGAGCACGATCCCGATGACCGTTATGACGGCGCGTCCCTTGTGGGACGCCATGTCTCGGAAGCCGGCTTCGACGCTTTCGAGGATGTTCACAGCGTTTCCTCTCGTCTCGTCTTCCCCGTGGCGTCTTCTCGGGTCGCTCCACCGTTGGTAGCGTCGTGCGCCACCCTGCCGTCCTCGATGTGCACCGTGCGTCTCGCGTGGGCGGCGACGTTCGAGTCGTGCGTCACGATGATGATCGTCCTTCCGCTCGAGTGGAGATCGTCGAGGATCGACATGATCTCACGTCCCGTCTTCTGATCGAGATTGCCGGTGGGTTCGTCGGCGAGCAGAATGGCAGGTTCGTTCACGAGAGCGCGTGCGATGGCCGCGCGCTGGCGCTCCCCGCCGGAGAGCTCGTTGGGCCTGTGTCTGAGCCGGTGATCGAGGCCGAGTGACGAGAGAAGCTCGCTCGATTTGCGCGCGCGCTCGGCCCGGGATATCGAACCGTGATAGACGAGCGGGAGCGCGACGTTCGAGAGTAGGTCGACGCGAGGGAGGAGGTTGAAGTTCTGGAACACGAACCCGATCTTCTTGTTCCGCACACGCGCGAGCTCCCGTCCCTTGAGTCCGCTGACCTCGCTCCCGTCGAGGACGTAGCGCCCCGACGTGGGGGTGTCCAGACAGCCGAGGATGTGCATGAGCGTCGACTTACCGGATCCGGAGGGCCCCATGATGGCGACGTACTCACCCTCCTCGATGCCGAACGTCACGCCGCGCAGGGCGCGGACCGTCGCGGCCCCGAGATCGTAGCTCTTGGTGAGGTTCTCGGTCGAGATGAGCATCTAGCCATTCCTCCCGCGGCGGGCCATCCGGGCACGGCGCTCCTCGTCCTCGGACATGTCGGTGTCCTCGAGCTCCGGGTCGTACAACGTCACAGTCTCGCCCTCGGTGAGCCCATCGATGATCTCGGTCGAGGAGATGTTGCTGATCCCGACGGTGATCTCTCGCTCGACGGGTTCCTCCTCGCTTCCGTCGAAGACGTACGCGACGTAGCGCCCCGCCTTCTTGAAGACCGCCTCGACGGGGACCGTGAGAACGCCCTCTCTGTGATCGCCCTGGATCTCGATGTTCGCTGTCATGCCGGGCCTCAGACGCTCGTCGGAGTCGATGATATCGATCTCGACGTCGAAGATCTTGACGCCCTGCTGATCGCGCGCCGCCGGGGCTATGTGTGTGATGATGCCGCTAAACGTCACGTTCGGATAGGCGTCCACGTCTATGCTCACGTCCTGGCCGAAGCGGACCTTCCCTATGTCGACCTCGTTGATCCCTGCCCTGATCTGCATCTTGGAGAGGTCGGCGATCGTCATGAGCGTGCTGCCGCTCGTGTACGACACGGCGCCGGACGTGACGATCTCGCCCTCCTCGATCTCGACGAGGATGACCGAGCCCGAGGCGGGGGAGAGGATCTCGAGAAGCTCGCTGGCCTCCACCTCGAGATCCATCGTGACGCCGTCCTCCTCGGCGAGTTTCATCTGCTCGAGCGCGGAGTGGTACTCGATCTTCGCGATGTCGTAGTCGTCCTTCGAGAGCTGTAGCTCCTGGTCGGATATGTGGCCGGCCTCGTGGAGCTCGAGGTCCCTCTCGTAGTCCTGCCTGGCGCGGTCCATGCTCACCCTGGCTCGACCGTAGCCCGATTTCAGGGTGGCGAAGGAACGCGCCTGGGCCATGTCGGGCTCGACCTTCGCGAGCCGCTGCCCCTTGAGAACTGTGTCGCCCTCCTTGACGTTCAGGCTCCTTATCTTGCCGCTCACCTTCGACTTGACCTGGACCATCGTCTCAGGTTGGATGACGCCGACCTCGGTCAGAAGGACCGAGATGTCGCCGATCTCGCAGGTTCCGCTACGTCCCCCGAGTATTCCCACGGGCCCGTTCTGCGACTCGTCGGTGCTTGCTCCACCGCTCCACATGCTGCCGCCGAACATGATCACGAGGACAACCGCGACCACTACCGCGGGTACTACCCACTTGAGGTGCTTCTTCATGGTTCCTCCGGCGTGGCGTGCACGTCCTGAAGCTATCGCTCTGTCGAGTCTACTTCGCATATTGGACACCTGCAACACGACACGGGTTTGGGTGGTTTCGGGCGGTCGTGGTCGCACGACGGAGGTTTGGCCGGTTTCGGGCGGTCGTGGCCGCTCTCACCGGCCCCGGCGGTTCCCTACGGCGCAGGCTTGGCGGACGGCGGCGCCTCGTAGTATGCTCAATGGGTACCCCTGCTGCGCCGGGCTGCCTGAAGAGGGTCCGAAATGACGAGGCCGGCTCTCGTGGAGCCGGCTCGGCGCAAGACGGCGGAGAGAGTCTCCCGCGGTCCGACGGGGGATGTGCCCGGTGGTTCGCGGGAAGCGGTCCCGTGGTCCAGGAGTGATTCCGATGATCCAGCTCGAGAGCGTGAGCGTCACTTTCGGCGGTCAGGCCGTTCTTCGCGACGTCTCGTGGAGGATAGGTGACCGCGACCGCGTGGGGCTCGTCGGACCCAACGGCTCGGGCAAGACGACCCTTCTGCGGTTGATCCAGGGCGACATCTTCCCCGACACGGGCGCCGTGACGTGCACGAGAGGTTCGACCTTCGGCTATCTGCCCCAGGAGGAACTGACGCTCTCCGGGCGCACGGTCTTCGAAGAGGCAATGACCGTCTTCGAGTCCCTGGACAGACTTGAGGAGAGAATGAGGGCGCTCGAGGCCAGGATGACCGAGATCCCCCAGGAGGGTCCCGAGCACGACCGGGTCATGCGCGAATACGCGAGCGCGCAGCACGAGTTCGAGGTAGGGGGCGGGTTCACAGTCGAGGTGCGGATAGCGGAGGTGCTCGCGGGCCTCGGCTTCGCTGAGGGAGACAGATCCCGCCTGACCGACGAGTTCAGCGGCGGGTGGCAGATGAGGATCGCTCTCGCCAAGCTCCTGCTGCGGGAGCCGACCGTGCTGCTCCTGGACGAACCGACGAATCACCTCGATCTGGAGTCGATCATCTGGCTGGAAGAGTACCTGGCGACCTATCCCGGGGCGGTCGTCGTGGTGTCGCACGACAGGTTGTTTCTCGATCACGTCGTCCCGCGCATCAGCGAACTTGGCGTCGAGGGTCTGGTCGATTATCGCGGCGGGTACTCCGCCTACGTTACGCAGAGGGACAAGCGACGCGAGGTGCTCCTTGCCACCAGGCGTCAGCAGGAGCAGAAGATCGCCCACCTGCAGAGATTCGTCGACAGGTTCCGCGCCGACAAGGCCCGGGCCGCGATGGTGCGGAGCCGCACGAAGATGATTGAGCGAATAGACCTCGTCGAGGTACCGCGCGATCACAAGCGCATCCGCTTCCGCTTTCCGCAGCCTGAGAGAGGTGGCGTGGTGGCCGTCTCGCTCAAGGGCGTCCGGCAGTCGTACGGGTCGAACGTCGTGTTCGACGGCATCGACCTGGAGATACCCAGGGGCGACAAGGTCTCCTTCGTCGGCCGAAACGGGGCGGGGAAGTCCACTCTCATGAAGATCATAGGTGGACGGATTCCGATCGAGGCGGGCGTACGGAAGCTGGGCCACAACGTGACGGTGCAGTACTTCGGGCAGGATCCCGGCCGGAGTCTGAACCACCGGAACACCGTCCTGGGTGAGCTCGCGGCGATCTCTCCGAACGAGATGCGTCCCCGGCTGCGTGGTCTCCTCGGTTCGTTCCTCTTCTCGGGTGACGACGTGGACAAGAAGGTGAGTGTCCTGTCGGGTGGGGAGAAGAGCAGACTCCTGTTCGCGAAGATGCTGCTCCGGCCCGCGAATCTGCTTCTCTTGGACGAGCCGACCAATCATCTCGATGTCGCCTCGCGAGAGGTGCTCGAGGACGCGCTCGCCAGGTACTCGGGTACGATCTGCTTCGTTTCGCACGACCGCGCGTTCATGGAGCGTCTGGCGACGAGCGTGCTCGAGGTCGAGGACGGACGTCTCATGATGCATCTGGGCACGTACAGCGACTACCTGTGGTCGAAGGAGCGTCGGCGGGAGGATGCGAGCGGCGCCGGAGGGGACGGACGCGCATCGCGCACGAGCGGACCCCGCGGCGTGAGCGGCGGCCCCAAGACGAAAGAGCAGAAGCGCCGCGAGGCCGAAGAGCGTCGGGGCCGCTCGAAGGCGAAGAGAGCGTCGCGCGACGAGCGCCGCCGCGTGCGGGACGAGATCATGCGCTCCGAGACGCGGCTCGAGGAGATCGACATCGCGCTCGCGGACCCGTCGGCCTACACGGGGGGCGAGAGGACGAAGCTCCTGGTGAACGAACAGAGAAAGCTCAGGGTGCGTGTCGACGAGCTGTACGAGCGCTGGGGCGAACTCGAGGACTGAGGGCGGCCCGAGCGCGACGGGAGCACCCCGCCGTGCCCAGGATGCTCCACGTCCGCGGTCACGACACGAAGAGGCCGGGCGTCCAGCGCCCGGCCTCTCTGTTCACCATTGAGATCTCGTGTCGCCCCTCAATCTACTTGAGAAGCACCACCTTTCTCTCACGCGAGGTCATGTTTGCCGCCTCCAGGCGAACGAAGTAGATGCCTGAAGCCACGCGCCTACCGGAGTCGTCCCGACCGTTCCAGACGACGCTTTGCCGCCCCGGCGACACCGGGCCATCGACGAGCGTCGTCACTCGGGCTCCCGCGACGCTGTAGACGGAGAGCGTGGTCTCAGTGACGCCTTCCGGTATCGAGAAGGCGATCGTGGTGACGGGATTGAAGGGGTTGGGCACGTTCTGCTCGAGAACGAGAAGGCGTTCCGCGGCAACGTCCTCGTCCGGGATGCCGACCGGTGCCTCGTATCCGTAGTGACCGTTCCTCCTCGCGTTGTGGCGGAACGCGGCCCACTCGACGCCGTTGCCGTCGTCGTAGTCGCCTTCGGTGTCCCAGATGTAGAGCTTTCTGTCCATGCTCGAGTGTATTACCTCTACGTCGCCGTCGTCGTCCACGTCCGCAAGCGTCACCGAGCTGTAGATCTCCGCGCCCGTGAGGATCGGCCACCCGGGAAGCACGGTGCCGTCAGGGTCGAACGCGTAGAGGTGTCCCAGGTAGCTCCCCGTCACGATCTCCAGATCCGGATCACCGTCTATGTTGCCGACGGAGGGGCTCGCGTGGCAATCCAGGAGCGTCGTCGGCATCATCTGAGGCCACCCGGACAGCAGGTCGCCCTCCCAGGTCCACACCCACACGGACCCGTCAGATCCTCCCATGACGATCTCCAGGTCGTCGTCGCCGTCGAGATCGGCGAGGGTCGGCGACGGCGGGAAATCATTCCGCAGTTCCAGGTTCTTCGGCCAGCCCGGGAAAACGACTCCCGAGGAATCGAATATCCAGATCGAGTCCGCGTTGCTCGCGGCGACCACGTCCACGCTCCCGTCGTTGTCGACGTCCCCGACTGCCACGGAGCTGCACGCATTCGCGTGCACGTCGACCGGCCAGCCAGGCACGCTCGAACCGTCCGCGTTCAGGCAATAGATCATGCCTGGTCTCGCCGGTGCCACGATCTCGAGCTGGTGGTCGTCGTCGATGTCGACGAGCGCGCAGGAGGCGTACTGGTACAGCGCCCCCAGGGACATGAACACGCCCGTCGTGCTGGGGTTGCTGTCGCCGTCGATCAGCTCGCTGCCGTCGCCCTTGTAGACGTAGAGGTTGCCATCGGCGCACTCGATGACCATCTCGTCGAGTCCGTCGCCGTCCAGGTCCCCGAGCGCCGGCGTCGACCAGCAGCGTCTCTTCGTCACCACCGGCCACCCGGGCAGTATGCTCGAGTCCTCCGCGTTCCAGGCGAAGATCTCGTAGATCGCGTCCTGTTCGGTGCCAACGTTGCCCCACGCGGCGGCGACGAGCTCCGCGGAATCGTCCCCGTCCAGCTC
>JAUWRQ010000256.1 GCA_030610515.1 Candidatus Eiseniibacteriota bacterium
CCTGCACGGGCCCTCTCCGCCTCGCCTGAAGAGCTGGCGGATGCCCTGGCCGAACGACTCGACGATCGTCGGAATCGCCTTCGCGAGGGTCACGAGGCCGCCGAAGGCGACGGCGCCTGCGCCGATGTACCGGATGTAGTTGTCCCAGATCTCGATGGGAGACATGTCACGGACGAGCGTGGTTGCCGGATAGAGAGGCTCAGTGAGGCTGCTCCCAAGCATCTTGATGAGCGGGATCAGGACGAGCCAGCCGAGCGCCCCGCCCGCCATCATGATCCCGGAGATCTTGGGACCGATCACGTACCCCACGCCGAGGAGCGCGGGCGCCACCTCGGCGCCCACCTGCGCTCCTTCGATGCCGCGGATGCGCCACGCCGGCTTGTAGGGCCAGAGCGCCATGCCCTCCATCGCGAACTTGTAGAGAGCGGCGATCCCAAGCGCTCCCATCACTCGGCGCACTCGCGAGCCGCCGGCGTCGCCCGCCACCAGGACCTCGGCGCACGCCGTCCCCTCCGGGAACGGGAGCTTCCCGTGCTGTTTCACCATGAGGTAGCGCCGAAGCGGGATCATGAAGAGCACACCCAGCAGTCCGCCTACCACGGCCAGAACGAAGACCTTGGAAAGCTCGGGCATGAGCCCGAGAACGATGAGCGCCGGGATCGTGAAGATGATGCCGGCCGCGAGCGACTCGCCGGCGGAGCCGACCGTCTGCACCATGTTGGTCTCGAGAACCGAGGCCTTCCTCCGGAGCCTTCTCGAGAGCGCGATGGCGATGACGGCCGCCGGTATCGATGCGGAGACGGTCATGCCGACCTTGAGTCCGATGTACGCGTTGGCTGCGCCGAAGACGATCCCGATCAGGGCTCCGGCGATCAGAGCCCTCAGTGTGAACTCTGGAACGGTGCGCTCGTGCCCGACGTAGGGGCCGTAGTCGTCGCCGTCGCATCCGCTGTACGCGTCGGGTCCGAGATGTCTCCTGTCGTCCATTCCGCTCTCCGTTCTTGAGGAACGAGTGTCTCCCAGAACGCGGAATCCCACGAGGCAAGCACCGGCTGCTACCAGAGCTCCGGGTGCCTTTCTCGAAGGGTGTCGAGGCAGGCCGTCGCCTGCTCGTGCTCGAGAGTGAGCGTGAGCGCGACCTCCCACGACGTCTTGGCGGCGGCGTAGCGCCCCGCCTTCTCGTGGACCATGCCCAGGCGCCAATGCGCGGCCGCCGGGTCGGGGAGCCCCGGTTCGTCGATGCCCGCGTCGAGGTACTCCGTGAAGCCCCGCAAGGCCGCGTCGAGGTCCTCGCCGAGCAGCAGATGCGCCTTCGCGAGCTGGTAGACGGCCCCGTAGTTGTCAGGTTCGAGCCGCAGGACCCGCTCCCCCAAGGGAACCGCCTCACCGTATCTCTTCTGCTCCAGATAGAACGAGGCAAGTGCGACCCAGCCGTCCACACTTGTCGTGTCGAGCGCCACCGCCGCCGTGTACGCCCTCTCCGCCGCCGCGAGGTCGCCCTCGCGACGCGCCAGGAAGGCGCGCGCCATGAAGCCCCGGAACGGGTCGAGGTCGGATATGACTGCGGCGGTCTCCTCCGCCTTGTCCGCTCCGCCGCCGACGAACCCGGGCGCCATCACGTAATACTGAAGGACCGCGAAGTGGGCGTCGACGTTCCCGGGGTCGTACTTGATGGCGAGCTCGCACTCACCCTTGAACTTCCCCGCGTAGAACATCGCCTGGAACCCACCCTGTTGCGCCTTGATGCCGTAGCCGTACGCGAGGGTGAGGTGGTACCGGGAGTTCTTCTTGTCGCGCTTGATCGCCTTCCTGGCGCGCTTGATCACCATGTCATAGTCGTCGCGCATGAGCCCCACGACGGCGAGCCCGTGCTCCGCACGGTGATCCTTCTTCGAAAGCTCCAGGACCTCCAAGAAGAGCGCCTCGGCCGCGTCGGCGTCTCCGGCATCGAGCGCGCGGTCTCCGCGCGCGAACAGCGTGTCAGCCGAAGCCCCTTCCGTCCCGAACGCGGGAGCCGCGACCACAAGCGCGGCCACGATCGCTGCGGCCAGCATGCATCCTCTGTTCGGCATCATGCGGTCCTCCTGCCATCGATTCAGGGACCTCCGTGCTACTCCGGCACGACGTCCGGCCCCGCTGCGATCTCGACCACGGACTCCCTCGACGCGAGCAGTATGGCGAGGATTATGAGGGCACTTCCGGCGAATCCGCCGGGGGTCGGACGCTCGCCGAGGATAACCGATGCGAGGACCAACGCGAAGATAACTTCCGACAGCATGATGAGGCTCGAGGTCGTGGCGGAGATGAACTTGAGTCCCCAGGTCCACAGGAAGAACGGGAGTATCGTACAAAGGATCGCCGTGTACGGGATCGTCCACAACTCGGGAACGACGCCTGGAAACGAGCCCCGTCCCAGAGTGAGCGCGATGGGGAGCGACACGAGCGCGGTGACGACGACCAGGGCTCCCGTGAGCGACCGCACGTCGACGTCGAGGAGCTCCACGATCTTCTTGTTGAGCAGAATGAAGGCAGTCCACGTCAGCGCGGCCACGAGCACAAGGAGGTCGCCCGCGAACCCCTCGCCCAACGTGGCCGTGAGTTTCCCTCCGGTCGTTACGAGATAGACGCCGACCATTCCCAGCGTGACGCCCAGGACCTTGAGCGGACCGAAGCGCTCCCGGAACACAAAGCGCGAGGCGATGGCAACGTATATGGTGCAGGAGTTGATGATGAGTGCCGCGTTGCCCGCCGTCGTCAGCGTCTGCCCCTTGAACTGGAAGACGAAGCCGACGGCGTTCGTCACGCCGAGCCAGAGAACGAGCGGGTGGCGTAGGAGGCGTAGCGCCTCCGGCAGCCGTCCCGTGGCCCAGAGATACGAGAACACCAGAACGGAGGCGACGCCGAAGCGCAGGAACACGAACCAGTACGGGTCGATCGAGCGAAGACCGATCTTGATGACGGCGAAGGATGACCCCCAGAGGAGACCGGCACCGACGGTCGCGAGCGCGGCGGACCTCGAGCGACTCACTCGTTTCTCCTGCCTGAAGAACCGGCGGCGTGGCATCCGACACTACAGGAGCACGACGGCCACCGCAACCGCCATGAGGATCGCACACGCCGGGACGAGCATCCGGTAGACGCCCAGGAGGTTCGCGCGGAAGTACTCGCGGGTGAGGACCAGGCACAGGTGAACCGGTGACAGCAGACACCCCACGAAGCCCGCGACAAACGCGAGCATCACGAGCTCCA
>JAUWRQ010000089.1 GCA_030610515.1 Candidatus Eiseniibacteriota bacterium
CAGGAGGGTCGAAGAGACTCTCGAGAACGCGAGCATCGCTTCGGCCGAGCTCAAGGGGGCCGTGGGCAGTTTCCGCGAGACCGTGGAAGCCCTTCAGGAGCTCGTCGAGCAGAACCGGGACGGCGCTACCGCCACGGTGGATTCGCTCACGGTCGCATCGGCCCGGTTCGCCGAGCTGACCGGTGAGCTCAAGGACATCTCTGAGTCGCTAGATTCGATCGTCACGCGTGTGGAGCAGGGGGAGGGTTCACTCGGGAAGGCGATCTGGGACGACGCGGCACACGACGAGTTCGTTGCCGCCGTGCGCGAGGTCCGTGAGCTCGTGGCGGAGATCCGCGACAACCCGAAGAGCTTCGTCAGGTTCTCGATCTTCTGAGTGACTTCCAAGCGACGCGTCGTTGGTGCACCGAAGCGGGGCCGGCTCAGGCCCCGCTCTTCCATTCCCTGATCTCGGATATCTCCCGGCCCATCCCCTCCGCGAACGTGAGGGCCGCGTATCCCAGGTCCCTCTCGATCTCATCCGTTGGGAACACCTTGTCCTCGTTCAGCCTCAGGACCTGCTCACTGTGGAACCGGGGACGAGGGGCGAGGCGCCAGTATAGCCGGACGAGGAAGAGCGAGAGTCGGAGCGGAATGTGAACGCAGGTGATCCGCTTCCCGAGAAGCCTCGCCGTCGTCTCGATCACATCGTTGTACGAGAGGGCGTTGCCGCCGGCGACGTCGTACGCCTTGCCGACGCTCGAGGGATTCTCGAGCGCCAGGACCGCGGCGCTCGCGAGGTCCTCCACGTAGACGGGTTGCTGGAGGAAATCGCCCGTTCCGAAGACGGGAATGAATCTGTGCGACGAGAGGAAGTCGACGAGTCTGCACATGTTCCTGTCCTCGTGCGTCCCGTAGATCATCGTGGGACGGAGGACCGTGAAGTCGAGGCCGCTCTCGCGGATGGTGCTCTCCGCCTTCGTCTTCCTGGCCTTGCTGCTCGCAGCCAGGCTCGTGAAGATGCTCGTGGAGCCCAGGACGATGATGCGTGGAACGCGCGCCTCCCGCGCGGCCTCCACGATCGCTGTGGCGATCCGCGGCGTCAGCGGCCCGGCGCTCACGAGAGCATCGTGGTCCGCGAGCGCCCCGGCGAGTGCCCGCGCGTCCTCGAGTCCGCCTTCGACGAGCCTCGCGCCTCGCTCCGCAAGATCTCCCGCGCGGCTCGCGGTTCTGGCATAGCACGTGAGCTCATGCCCTCGGTCGAGCAGCAGGTCGAATATCCGCTTGCCCGTGAAGCCCGTGGCTCCCGCAAGAACGACCTTCATGGCGATTCTCCATGGCACGCGTCGGCTGTCGAGAGAGACGCTAGCAGATTACGGCGGGACGTTCCAGCCGTGAGTGCGCGCGTCCGCCGGGCGCTTGTCGCCCTCTGCGCGTTGTGCTAGTGTGTTCTTCGCTGCTGGGTCGCGCTCCCGGCCGGTGGCACGCTCCGTGGGCGCCTATCGGACGGAGGAATGCACTTGGAGGCCGTGCGGCACGACAACGAGACCGCGTACGAGAAGAAGCTCAAGTCAAAGGCGATTGTACGCTGGCTACACTCGTTCCGGTACAAGCACCTCATCTCGATCATGGAGGGGTTGGTCGAGGCATCCGGAGGCCGTCCTGTGCGGATCGTCGAGGTCGGCTGCGCCCACGCCAAGCTCTTCGATCTGCTGGACCCCCTGTTTCCGATAGAGTACACGGGGATCGAGCTGGACGGTGAGTTCGCGCGCGTCGCTGAGAAGCGACACGGAAGTCGCTCGAACTTCGCGGTCGTGAACGACGCGGCGCAGAGCGTTCTTCGCGATCTGGACCGCCCGGATCTCGTGGTCGCCCTGGAGACGATGGAGCACATCCCGGAGCGCCACGTCGTTAGGATCGTCGAGGCCATTGCGGACCTTCGGCCCTCGCTCTTTGTGTGTTCGGTGCCCGTCGAGCTCGGTCCCATCATCTGGTTCAAGAACGTGGGATCGCTCCTGATTCGCTACAAGCGCAGGGAGCGGTTCGACTGGTCCGCCCTCAAGCAGACCTTCTGGGCGGGGCTCTATCAGGTGAACAGGCTGCCCCTCCACGACGTTGGGCACACGGGGTTCGACTGGCGGTGGCTGGGGCAGACGATCCGACACAACATGCGCATTCGCGAGATACGTACGCTGCCATTGGGGTTCCTGCCTGCCGGGTTCGCCACCAACGTGATGTTCCTGGCCGAACCGCGGGAGCCTACGAACGAGGTGAAAGCGTGACCCGACGTGGAGTCGCAGTCCTTGTCGTCGCCGTTCTGGCGATACCCGTCATCGCGTTGGTATTCGTCTGGTGGACACCGACCTGCGAGCGGGCGTTTCTTCCCTTCGCACCTGACCGCAGCTGCGTCATAGCCGTCACCGACGACACCGACTTCTTCCAATTCGAGTCGACCGCTCCCATCTACGCGCTCATAGACAGCCTCGGACTGCGCGTCACGAAGACAGTCTGGGCGTTCGACCACGAGGATCACCCTCCCACGCGCGCCGGGCTTTCCCTGGACGACGCCGAGTACCGCGAGTGGGTTCTCGGCGAGGCGGCACTCGGGCACGAGATCGTGCTCCATTCCGCCACGGCGGGGCACGACAAGCGCGAGGTGACGGTCGAGGCTCACAGGCTCCTCGAGGGCCTTGTGGAAGCGAAGCCCCGGATGGTCATCTTCCACAGCACCAACCGGGAGGCCTTCTACTGGGGAGCCCACCGTCTTCCGAACCCCGTCCTCAGGCGTCTGTACGGGCTCCGGACCGGGCCGCGTTCCTTCGACGGTGCCGACCCGGAGAGCCCGTACTACTGGGTCGACGTTTCGAGGCGGCTCGTCCGCTACGTCAGGGGCTACACCACGAACGACGTGAACACGCTGGCGGTAAACCCGTCGATGCCATACGAGGACCCGTGGGCGCCCGCGTCTCCACTGTGGTGCGCCAGCAGCAACGGTCGCGTGGCGAGCGACTTCGTGTCACTTCTCCGTGCACCCAACGTCGAGCGGCTGAAAGAAGAGCAGGGCGCGAGCGTCGTCTACACGCATCTCGCGAGCGGGTTCACCGAGGAGATGTCAACGGGTGGCGCGCGGGTGACGCGCCCGGTCCGGGAGACGCTCGTGCGTTGCGGGACCGACCCAGCCGTCGAGTTCGCGCCCGCGGGAGATGTGCTCGACCGGCTCCGGCTCGCGCAGTTTCTCGAGGATGCAGTCGCGAGCGCCGATCCCTGCGGCGGGCGCGTGACCCTGGCGATACCTCCCGAGCTCGTTCCGGCGATGGACGGTGTCTCCGTGGTGCCTTCACGGCTCCCGGCTCGGCTCGCCGCTCCAGCCGGTGTGGGTGACGCGAGCGTCTCGCTCGAGGTCTGGCTCGACGCGGTGGGTTGGAAGGTGACCCCCGGCGAAGTGAGCGTCTTCGACCGTGCGCGCCGGATCCCGCTGCGAGAGAGGTTGGGGCTTGTCTTCCGGTGGCTCGCGATGTCGCTCCGGTCACCGGTGTACGCGTACGAATCTGGGAGGGTCGGTGGCTGATCGTCGGACATCAGGCGCAGCGACCGCCCGCGGCGTCAGCGCTCCCGTAAGGACGGTGGCGGTTCTCGTCCCGATCCTGCTCGCGCTCGGGGCGGCCGAACTGATCGTCCGAGTCACCGGTCTCGCCTCGCCCAATCACCGCATGATCTACGCGGACACCGTCGTGAAGGGGCGCCCGAACGCGCGCTACGTGAGCAGGAAGGAGAACCGGAACGTCGTCCTGCTGAACAACGTGGGTTTCCACGACCGCGACTGGGACGTGACCGACGACGAGTGCGGCCTGCTGTTTCTCGGCGACTCCATGGTCGAGGGCATACAGGTTCCCGTAGACAGCCTGTTCACATCTGTACTCGAGGACAGGTTCGCCTCGGAGGGCGTGAGCGTCGACGTTCTTAACGCCGCCGTCTCGGCGACGGGCACGGGGCACCAGTATCTCCTGTGGAACACGTTCGTGCGGGACTCGGGAACTCGCGTCGACCATGTTGCTCTCTGCCTCTTCCCGCAGAACGACCTCAAGAACAACCACGTATCGATAGGCAAGGGAGCCGAGAACTACGGCGTCTACCTCGGCCCCGACGGGACGCCGTACGTGCACAAGTCCGGGAGTTCGAGAGCTCGGTCCGCGCTCAGGAGGCTCACCGTCTACTCGGCGCTCCTCAATCTCATCTACACGAGGTTACACTACCTGGGGAGTGGCGACGGACCCGCGGAGGAAGAGCCCACGGGAGCGGCACCGACGGCCGAGGTCGCCCCGGAGGAAGAGCCCACGGGAGCGGCACCGACGGCCGAGGTCGCCGTGGAAGATGCCGTCTCGGAAGCGGGTGCGGCGTCCGGCGGCAGCCGCGCGAGTCATCCCGATTTCACGGCTCCCGGTTCGGAGGAGCTCTGGGCGGACTCACTTGAGCGCACGCTTCTCCTTATCGAACGGTGGAAACGAGAGGTCACCGACATGGGGGTCACGTTCTCCGTCGTCATCATACCCAACACCGACAGGAACAACTTCTACGAGGACGAGTTGTCCCGGCGGCTCGAGGAAGCGGGTCGGGCGGGCTCGCTCCGCGTGCTCCGGCTCGAGCTCGAGGGACGAGACCAGCTCGAAACGAATTCATTCGACGGCGAGACGCTCGGGCACCTGAACTGCATGGGGCACCGGGTGGCGGCGCGCGAGCTTCATCGCTGGTTCGAGGAAGGCGGACTCGGCCGCCGGCACGGCGAGGAGAGTCTCGAAGGGCGTTCGGACGACGCGGTGGAGACGGCATCGGGAGGGGAGGGGACGTGACAAAGAAGCGCAGCATCTTCATGTGCAAGGAGTGCGGTCACGAGTCGGCCAAGTGGCTTGGACGGTGTCCCGGTTGCGGCGAATGGAACTCGCTCGTGGAGCAGTCGGTGAAGTCCGAGGGCAGAGGGCCCGAACGCCGAAGCGCAAAGGCCGTCGCTCTCTCGGAGATCGAGGCCGACGACTGCGAGCGCCTTGTGACCGGGGTCACGGAGCTCGACCGTGTGCTCGGTGGAGGCATCGTGCCGGGCGTCGTTGCCCTCGTCGGAGGCGATCCGGGCATCGGCAAGTCGACTCTCCTGCTCCAGGCAAGCGACAGGCTGGCAGAGGCGGGGGAGACCGTGCTCTACGTGAGCGCCGAGGAGTCGAGGTCCCAGATCAAGCTGCGGGCCAGACGGCTCGGGATCAACTCCGACAGGATCGTCGTGCTCGCCGAGACCGACGTCTCTCTCGTTCTCGAGGAGGCGTCGCGCCTGTCGCCGGGAGTTCTCGTGCTCGACTCGATCCAGGCGGTTGCCCATCCCGATGCGGCCGGCTCGGCCGGGAGCGTCGCGCAGGTGCGCACGTGCGCGGCTGCGCTCGTTCGACTCGCCAAGGATCAGGGCATCCCGGTCTTCATAGTCGGCCACGTGACCAAGCAGGGCTCCATCGCCGGACCGAGGATTCTCGAGCACATGGTCGACACCGTCCTCTATTTCGAGGGCGACAAGAGGCTTCCCTATCGCATCCTGAGGGCCGTCAAGAACAGGTTTGGATCGACCGACGAGATCGGCGTGTTCGAGATGACGTCGGGAGGGCTCTCCGAGGTCGCCGACCCCTCCGAACTCTTCGTGACCGAGGGGCGCGAGCCAACGTCTGGTTCCATCGTCATCGCCACGGCCGAGGGAACGCGATCGCTCCTGGTGGAGATCCAGGCTTTGACCGGCCTCTCGAACTACGCGGTTCCACAGAGGTCGAGCACCGGGGTCGATCGCGGAAGGCTGCCTCTCGTCCTCGCCGTGCTCGAGCGGCGCGC
>JAUWRQ010000247.1 GCA_030610515.1 Candidatus Eiseniibacteriota bacterium
CACGCGGAGGGGAAGCGGGAGCTTCTTCCGTACCTCTACGTGGACGACGAGGAGGCGGAGGCCTTGCGCGGGCTCATGAAACTCGGGACGCGTCTGGAGGCCAGGGACGTGCCCCAGGCGCGCTCCACGGACGTGGCGGCGCTGCTCAGTGCTCTGGGAGGGCCCGAGTGAGCAGGATCTCGCTCATACTGTGCGTACACAACCACCAGCCGGTGGGCAATCTTCCCGGTGTGTTCGAGCACGCCTACGAACACGCGTACGAGCCCTTCCTCGAGGCAATCGAAGCGTTTCCCGAGATCAGGGTCGTCATCCACAACACGGGCCCCTTGCTCGAGTGGTACGA
This sequence comes from Candidatus Eiseniibacteriota bacterium, assembly GCA_030610515.1. Classification (GTDB taxonomy): domain Bacteria; phylum Joyebacterota; class Joyebacteria; order Joyebacterales; family Joyebacteraceae; genus WJLY01. The sequence goes on from JAUWRQ010000247.1 coordinate 344, forward strand.
GGAGAACGCACCTTCTTACATCGAGCGTCTGGCCGCGCTCGTCGCCCGAGGTCAGGTCGAGATCCTGACGGGCGGATTCTACGAGCCGATCCTCGCCACGATACCGGAACGGGATGCCGTGGGGCAGATCAGGAAGATGACGGCATACGCCGAGGACAGATTCGGCCAGCGTCCGAGAGGAATGTGGCTCGCCGAGCGCGTTTGGGAGCCTCACCTCGCGAGGACGATCGCCAGGGCGGGAGTTGAGTATCTCCCGGTCGACGACTACGAGTTCCTGCTGGCGGGGCTCACTCCGGACGAACTCTCGGGGTACTTCATGACGGAGGACCAGGGGGTTCCGCTGCGCGTGTTCCCGATATCGAAGGCGCTGCGCTACTCGATCCCGTTCCAGGAACCAGAGGTCACGCTTGAGCTGCTTCGCGCGACGGCGGAACGCGGCCCTGAGCGCTGTGTCGTCTTCGGGGACGACGGAGAGAAGTTCGGCCTGTGGCCCGGCACCCACTCCCACGTGTACGGAGACGGCTGGCTCCGGAGGTTCCTCGGGGCGCTCAGAGATAACGGCGACTGGTTGACGACGACAACGTTCGCCGAGGTGGCCGACTCGCTTCCGCCAAGGGGGCGCGTCTACCTTCCGACCTCGTCGTATCCCGAGATGATGGAGTGGGCTCTCCCGACGCCGGCGCGCCGCAGCTACGGGCGGATGCTGCGTGAGCTCAAGGATGAGGGGCGCTTCGACGAATGGGGAGCGTATCTCTCGGGCGGCATGTGGCGCGGATTCGTGTCGAAGTACGATGAGTCGAACCTCATGGTCCGAAAGATGATGCGCGTCAGCAGCAAGATCGCGCGCGCGCGTCAGACGATACAGAGCCTCCGTGAGTCGGACGATCTCGGGCACGCCGCGCGCGAGGCCGGGACGGGCCGCGAGCCGGCGATCGACCCGGAGGCGGCCGACCGGGCCGAGAACGAACTGTGGCGCGGGCAGTGCAACTGCGCATACTGGCACGGGGTGTTCGGCGGGCTCTACCTGCCGCATCTGCGCGCCGCGATCTACGAACATCTGATCAAGGCGGAGAACCTCGTGGACGCGGCGCGAGGAGAGCGTTGGAGCACGATGGACATTCTGGATCACGACCTCGATGGCTCGGACGAAGTGCTGCTCGAGACACACTGGGCCAACCTCTAAGTCGCGCCGGCACGCGGAGGGACTCTGTTCGAGTTTGACCTGCGGAGGCCGGCGTGGAATGTCCTGGGCACGATGTCCAGGTATGAGGAGGCCTACCACGAGGGGGCGATGCTGCAGAGGGCCGAGGCTCCTTCCGGAGGCGTGGCGAGCATTCATGACTCGAAGGCACCGCGCGAGAAGGGTTTGGCGCGCCTCGCGGTGTCCGACGTTCTCCCGAGGCGCGGCGCCGTGGACCGTTTCCTTCCGAGAGACGCGACGCGCCAGGGGCTTGAGCGTGGTGAAACGGAGGACCTCGGCGACTTCGCCGCTGCCCGGTACGAGTTTGAGCCGAGCAGGCGCGAAGGCGGCATAGGTGTCGTGATGGACCGGTCCGGAGAGGTGGCGGGAGTCCGGACGTTGGTTCGGAAAAAGGTCTGCGTCGAGCCGGACGAGTCGATCGGCGTCGAGTACGAGATCAGGGGTGAAGGGCCGCTCCCGGCACTCTTCTCGTCGGAGTGGAACCTCGCTTTCCTGACCGGAGACAAGGAGTACGCTCGTTTCGAGCGTGAAGGGGAGGAACCCGCTGCGGCGTCGGAGCGCAGAACGCTCGAGAGCGTGTCGGAGCTCAGCGTGACCGACCGGCTTAGGGGTACGACGCTGATCCTGTCGTTCGAGCCGGAATGCACGGTGTGGACCTATCCGCTTGAGACGGCGTCCCAGTCTGAGGGCGGGCTCGAGCGCGTCTTCCAAGGGACAACGCTCGTGGCGCTCTGGGACCTGGAAGCGGGGGAGAATGAGGACGGCCGTTTCGCGATCGCGGTTCGAGCCGAGACGGCGAAGGAGTAGCGCTTGTCCGACCTGGCAACGATAGCAGCGCTCGCGGGTTTGGCGGGGCTTCTGGCGCTCGACGCCACGGCCGTGCTGCAAGTGATGGTCTCGCAACCGATCGTCGCCGGCGCGCTTGCCGGTCTGGTGTGCGGTGACGTCGTCTCGGGGACGCTCCTGGGCGCCGTGCTGCAGTTGGTTTGGCTCGGAGCGCTGCCGGTCGGGGCGGCAGGGTTCCCGGACGCTCCCGTGGGCACTGTTGTGGGGGTCGGATTGGCCTCACTGCTCATCGGCGCGGGATTGGGATCGGCCTGGTCGACCGCGCTCGGGATCGCCGTAGCGCTCGCCGTCGGAGCGGCCGGCCGAAACGTCGTCGCACGTCTGAGGCGTTTCAATGTCCGCCTGGCCGCCGCAGCCGCGGGAGGCGCCGCGGAGGGCAACGCATCGTCGGTCTCCCGGGCGGTTGCGCTCGGGATACTCACGCGATTCGGAGCGGGCGTGGCGCTGGCGGGAACGTCGCTCGGCGTTTCGTACTTCGCGCTCAGGATGCTCCCTCTCGCCGAGGTGCGCGCGGGTTTCCCGGGCTTCATCTGGGCTGCTCCCATCGCGGCGGCGGTGGTGGCGCACGGGTCCAGGAAACTCCTGGAGCGGACGCTCATCGTGGTCGGCTTTCTCGTGGGGATGCTCCTCGTGGTCGGGAGGTAGCGTGGCGTGAGACCACCGGAGGAAGGGAAGAACACGGCGACAGTGCCGCTCAGTGCGGGAGAACGCGCGTCCATCCTCTTCCGCTCCTTTCTGATCCAATCCGTGTGGAACACGCGCGGGATGCAAAACGTGGGCTTCTGTTTCGCGCTGCTGCCGCTTCTCCGCAGGTTCGGGGGAGACAGAGACGCCGTGAAGGGCTTCCTCGAGAGGCACCTGACGTTTTTCAACACGAATCCGTCTCTTTCGACTTATGCTCTGTCAGCTGCGGCAAGTGCGGAAGCGTCGCTCGACCCGGAGGG
>JAUWRQ010000114.1 GCA_030610515.1 Candidatus Eiseniibacteriota bacterium
GGCGCCTGGGGTGGTTCCACGGAAGCGGTGGCCGCGGCGCTGGGTGAAGCCCTGTCCGCGGACGAGTTCTCGGTGGACGTCCAGGCTGCCGGCGACGTCGGCGACCTGGGAGGGTACAGCGCGCTCGTGCTGGGGACTCCGCTCCAGGCGGGTCATCTGCACAGCGGCGTCTACGAGTTCGTCAAGCAGCACCGCGCCGCGCTCGATCAGATTCCGGTCGCTCTCTTTGCGGTGTGCCTTGCAAGAAAGGCCGACACGCCCGAGAACCGGGCCGCCGCGGAGGAGTGCCTCGCCGATCTCTGGGCGACGTATCCCGAGGTGGAGCCGGTCGACGTCGGGTTGTTCGGAGGAGCCGCGCGGCCGCTGGAGGCGGCACGCCAGCGGCTGCCGTTCGCTCGTCGAGTGCGTCACAAGAACATGAAGCCACAGTCCGGCCGCTACGCGGACTGGGACGACGTCGTCGCGTGGGCCGCACGCGTGCGCGACAAGCTCGTCGGGGGCTAGAATCCCCGGGTACGCCTGAACCGTGCGCGACGCCGCCGCGTCGCGCAGCCGATCCAGAAGGCACCACGTGGGTGTGCGCGGGTGCCCTTCCCGATAGAGTCACTCGCCCTGCGGGCATTCAACCGCGGGGCTTGTGGTATAGTCTGAGGTGGTGGATGCGGCACCCGACGGTCAACGGAACTCCGATCACCGACGGAAGGACATGCGGATGAAGCGGTACGCGACCCTGATCTGCCTTCTCGTGGTGACTGGGGCAGCCTGTTGCCAGGCTGCCCCGGTCGGCGAACGGACGGCGAGCCTGATCGGCGAGTTGATGCGGAGCTACGAACGGCAGGGCATGTTCAGCGGTGCCGTGCTCGCTGCTGAGGGCGGCGAGATCGTCTACGAGGAAGCGTTCGGCGATGCCAACCGCGAGCTCAAGGTACCGAACGCTGTCGACACGAGGTTCCGGATCGCGTCGATCAGCAAACCGTTTACCCAGATCCTCATCCTCCAGCAGGTCGAGGACGGCGCGCTCGATCTCGACGGGTCCATCGCCGATTACCTTCCGCGCTACGAGGGCATCGCGGCCGACAGGATCACGATCGAGCAGCTTCTGACGCACAGCTCGGGCATCGTGGGCGAGTGGGCGGTCCCGGAACTCGAGCGCATCGAGCGCGTCTACCACTCGCGCGACGAGCTTCTCGAACACATCGCCGGGTACACCCTCTGGTTCGAGCCCGGCTCCCGCGCCGGATACTCCAACTTCGGGTACTTCCTGCTCGCGGTGATCGTGGAGGAGGTGAGCGGCACGTCGTACGCCGATCTGCTGGAGGAGAGGATCTGCGCACCGGCCGGCATGGAGAACACGGTGATCGACGTCACCACGCAGCTCATCGAGAGGCGGGCCGCCGGATACCACTACCACGAGGAGCGAGGGTTCGAGAACGCTCCTTTCATCGAGATGTCGTTCGTCTACGGGTACGGGCACCTCTTGTCCACGGAGCGCGACCTCTACCTGTGGGAGCGAGCGCTGCGAGCAGGGACGTTCCTCTCGCAAGACTACACCGACTTCGTTCTGGAGTTCGCCGCGGCGCGGGATCCGATCGGGACCTCCGAGCGCGAGGTCGACGTCGTCCGCTTCGGCGGGAGCGTCAACGGCTTCCTCTGCAGCACGCACAGCTACATGCAGGATGACCGGTTCGTGGTCGTGCTGTCGAACGCGAAGGACAGAAGCGAGACCATGCTCCCGTCCACGTTCACCGTTGCGAGGAACATCGCCGCGGTTCTGTACGGCCTGGAGTACGAACTGCCCACGCGACCCGCAGCGAGCGAGTGAGGGGGCGACGAGACGCCCGGGACGACGACATGACGGAAGCACGGCGCAGGGTGTACGTGACGGATCTCGACGGCACGCTGCTCGGCAATGACGCGCGCCTCTCGAGCCGGACCAGGTCGGGGCTCTCCGAGCTGCTCGAGGACGGGCTGCTCCTGACGGTCGCGAGCGCCCGGAGCGTGGTCGCCATGCAGTCGATCCTGAGCGGCCTCCGACTGCCGCTCCCGGTGGTCGAGTTCAACGGAGCGTTCATCTCCGATCTCGACACGGGACGCCACCTGGTCACGAACGCGCTCGACGCGAACGTTGCCGGCGGTGCGTACGAGCTCATGCGCTCGGGGGGTGCTCTGCCGTTCGTGTCCGCGTTCGACGGAACCTCGGATCGGCTCTACTACTCCGAGATCCGCAACCCGGGCATGGCGTGGTACGTGAACGACCGCCTCGCGAGCGGCGATCGGCGGGTCCGGAGGATCGAAGATCAGTCCTCCCGGCTCCACGAGCAGGTGGTGTGTCTCACGGCGATCGACGAACCGGACGTTGTGACGAGGCTGCGGGAGGATCTGGTGCGGCGGTTCGGAGAGGCGGTCTCCGTACGAGCGTTCCGCAACGAGTACTACCCGGGATGGGACTGGTTGACCGTCCATGACGCGGAGGCCAGCAAGGACCGGGCGCTTGCCACGCTCATCGAGGCCCAGGGACTGGACGGAGCCGAGGTGGTCGCGTTTGGCGACAGCGACAACGACGTCCCGATGTTTCGATTCGCCGACCGGGCGATCGCCGTGGGCAACGCCTCCGAGGAGCTGAAGGCGCTGGCCGCGGAGGTGATCGGCTCCAACAGCGAGGACGGCGTCGTCGAGTTCCTCGAGGGGGAGTGGAGAGCGGAGTCGTCGCGTGAGCCGCGGCGGCGCGCCGCTCGCCGGGGAGACGCAAGTGGCAGATCGTAGGAGCAGACGTCCGGGGTTTCTGACGGCCATGATGATCTGCTTCGCCATCGGCGTCCTTGCGTTCACGGGCGCCATCCTTCGGGAGGATGTCGCGGGCAGGGTGGTCTTCGGCGTCGTCTGGACCGCGCTCGGCTTCGTCTGGCTGGGGCAGTACCTGGGCGCCTTCTCCAGTCGTTCGGTGAGACCGCGGGACGGGCAGGACGCGGGGTAGAGACCGCGGACCGGTGAGCACCTGCGAATCGTCAGACGTTGACAAGACTCGGCGCTGGATTAGAATGGGGGTTCCTGTGGAAGGCGCGGCTCTGGACTACTCGCGGTACTTCTGGCAGGGGGAGAAGGTGCGGCTCCGTCCTCTCCATCTGGATGACGCGGCCCATGCCTTCGCGGGCTCGCTCGACAGCCCTTCGAGGCGCGTCCTTCAGCTCGGCATCGAGCTGCCGACCTCAGTGGAGGTGCTGAAGAAGGGGCTGGAGAAGTGGGTGGGATGCAGGGACGCGGACGGCGTGGTCATCTTCATCATGGAGACCCTCGAGGGGGAGAACGTCGGTGGGATCTCCCTCCACACCAGAAGCGAGAAGAACGGGACGTTCAGCTTCGGCGTCGTCACCGACCGCGCCCACAGAGGGAAGGGCTACGCGGAGGACGCCGTTCGTCTTCTCCTGAGATACGGGTTCCGGGAGCGGCGCTACCAGAAGTGCAACTCCGCCTGTGTGGCGACGAACGAGGCCTCGGTCAGGTTGCACGAGAACCTCGGGTTCGCGCACGAGGGAAGACGCCGGCGGCAGTGGTTTCTGGACGGCGAGTTCCACGATGACGTTCTCTTCGGCATGACGCGTGAGGAGTTCGAAGCGCTGGAGAAGGGCCGGGAACCCTCGGAGTCCTGATAGCGCCGCGCCACGCAGTCTTCACGGATGGGACGTCCTGAACCGGAGGCATCGAGACAACAGATGACCGGGCTTCTTCTCGTACTCGCGTCGATCGCGCTCCTCGACAGCACATCGCTCATCCCTTTCTCCGTCGTGCCGATGGCGGTGATGCTGGGCGGGAAGCGTCCGGCACCCACCGTGATGGGTTTCCTTGCGGGGATCTTCGTTGTCTACATGGCCGCGGGCGTCCTGCTCTCCTTCGGACTCGACGCCCTCTTCGACTCACTGAGCGCCTGGGTCAGGCGGTTCTACAGCAGTCCGTACACGTGGGAGCTGCTGCTTCAGATCGCGATCGGCGTGACGATGATCGCGTTCGGCCGGAAACTGGCTCTCAAGAGAGGCACCGCAACCAAGCGTTCCGCTCCCGAAGCCGTCACGCCGCGCCAGGCGTTCACCTTCGGGGCCGGACTCATGCTCGTGGGACTCCCGGGGGCGCTCCCGTACTTCGGAGCCGTCGACCAGATCCTCCGGGCCGACCTGAGCAGTGCCGGGTCCGTTCTCGCGCTCCTCTTCTACAACTTCGTGTTCGTGGCCCCCCTTGCCGCCCTGCTGATCGTGCGGCTCGTCCTGCCAGGGCGCAGCGAATCGATCTTCCAGCGCGTGGCATCGATCGCCGAGCGCTGGGGGCGACGCTTCGCCATCGTCGTGCTGCTGGGACTCGGCATTACGCTCGTGGCCGACGGCATCGGATACCTCTTCGGCTACCCGATCCTCCCGACCGGCTAGCGCTTCACCGGACGGCCCGTGCAGAGGAAGCGTCGCCCCGAATGCAGGTGTTCTGAGCGGAGTGGCAGCGTGGCGTGCGCACGTGATATGCTGTAGATGTCAGTGGGAGAGCGCTCAGACGCACAGACTGCGTCGTCGCCCGCAGAGGAGCGGCATGGAGAAGGTCAACGTCCGCGACGCACTCGCCGGGGTGTCGGACTACTGGTCGCCCGTCGTGCTGGCGGAGCTGAACGGCCAGGAGGTCCGGGTCGCGAAGCTCAAGGGCGAGTTCGTCTGGCACCGGCACGAGCACGAGGATGAGCTCTTCCTCGTGATCAGCGGCAACCTCAGAATCGATCTCAAGGATCGATCAGTCGAGCTTGCGGAAGGTGAACTCCTCGTCGTCCCGAGCACATGCTCGCGCGGGCGCGGGAGCGCGATCCGGAAGGCGACTACCGCAGGGTGACCGAGGGGGATCTCGGTGAACTCGGGACGGGCGTCTTCGATCTGATCCTGTCGGTCTTCACCTTCGACAACATCCCGACGATGGAGACGAAGGTGGCGCTCTTCCGCGACCTCCGGCGCACTTTGAACGACGGCGGCAGCATCGTGAGCGTGGTCTCTTCCCCGGACATCTACGTCAACGAGTGGGCTTCCTTCAGCACGAAGGACTTTCCCGAGAACAGGAACGCCGGGACCGGGGACAAGGTCCGGATCGTCATGCTCGACGTGGAGGACGGCCGTCCCGTGGAGGACATCGTCTGGTCCGACGAGGCGTACGAGGACGTCTACCGGCGCGCGGGGCTGACCGCGCTCGAGATGCACAGGCCTCTCGCGAAGGAGAGCGAACCGTACGCGTGGGTGCGCGAAACGCGGATCGCGCCCTGGGTGGTGTACGTGCTGGGGCGGGCGGAC
>JAUWRQ010000157.1 GCA_030610515.1 Candidatus Eiseniibacteriota bacterium
CTTGGATACGAGGACGACTCGATCTAAGCTATGTTCCACGAGGCGATGAACGTTATCGCCACCGGCGATGCATCCGCCGACGACCTCCTTGCCTGGACCATGAAGACGGGCGAACTGAATCTCAACGTCATGGAACTCCTCGACGGGGCCAACACGGGAACCTACGGTCATCCGGAACCGACCAAGGTCCGCGTGACACCGCTCAAGGGCAAGGCGATCGTCGTCTCCGGACACGACCTCAGAGACCTCGAGGAGCTTCTCAAGCAGACCGAGGGCAAGGGCATCAACGTCTACACTCACGGTGAGATGCTGCCGGCGCTCGCCTATCCGGGACTCAAGAAGTACGCGCACCTCGCCGGCAACTACGGCGGGGCGTGGCAGGACCAGGCGAAGGAATTCGATGCCTTCCCCGGCGCGATCCTCATGACGACCAACTGTATCCAGAAGCCGCGCGAATCGTATCGCGGACGGATCTTCACGACCGGCCTCGTGTCGTGGCCGGATGTGGCGCACGTCGAGAGAAGTGATTTCTCCGAAGTCATCGAGGCGGCGCTCGCCGCTCCGGGATTCGAGAGCGACGGGCCGGAGCAACTGATCACCGTCGGGTTCGCGCACAACGCGGTGCTCGGTGTCGCCGACAAGATCATCGAGGCGGTCAAGGCTGGGAAGATCCGGCACTTCTTTCTCGTCGGCGGCTGCGACGGTGCGAAGAGCGGAAGGAACTACTACACGGAGTTCGTCGAGCAGGCACCCGCCGACACCGTGATACTCACGCTGGCGTGCGGGAAGTTCAGATTCAACAAACTCGACCTGGGCGACATCGGAGGCATTCCAAGGCTCCTCGATGTCGGGCAGTGCAACGACGCGTACTCGGCCGTCAAGATAGCGACGGCGCTGGCCGATGCGTTCGGAGTGGGCATCAACGACCTGCCTCTCTCGTTCGTGCTGTCGTGGTACGAGCAGAAGGCTGTTGCCATCCTTCTCACCCTGCTCCACTTGGGCGTCAAGGGAATACGGCTCGGTCCGACGCTTCCGGCGTTCGTGTCCCCGGGCGTGCTCGACGTGCTGGTGAAGGAGTTCGATGTGAAGCCCATCGGGACGGCCGACGAAGACCTGGCCACGATACTCAATGCGCAGGTCACGTAGGTAGAGAAGCTAGGCCGCACCACGGTCCCCCGTCCAGAACGTGGAACCGTCGAGCGAGAGGATACATGGAGACGAGAGCCCGGCCTTCCGAAGGCCGGGCTCTTCTCGTAAGGAGCGGGGACAGCGTGATGGCAGGCGCGCCTGCCCCTGCGGCCGGGCGCACGGCGTCGCCAGGCGCAGGCGCACGCCAGCAGCGGGGGCCCGGGCGACGCAGCTCTACCGCGTGAACACCATCCTCATCCGGTCGAAGTCGAGCGTCCACGCGTACTCGCGCAGGAAGTTGTGCGAGATCAGTCCGTCGACGATGAACCCGAGCATGCGGTAGCTTCCGGGCGGCTGCCCCCCGAACGACCCCACCAGATCCCGCTGTTCGAGCCGCCCGAGGCCGAGTCTCTCTATCTCGAACTCCCCGACGGCGAATCCGCCACCTCCGCCTCCCATCACGCCTTCGTGGACGGCGACCTCAGGGATCGGAATGCCGACGTACTCGAGCGTCTGTTCGGGAGCGGCGAACGACGGTACGCCCGCGAGTCCGGAGTCGACGTGGAACAACAGCTCCGCGTACCCGTTCAGGCTGCCGTGGGCAAGGATGAAGTGGCTGCCCTGCAGATAGAACGGCACCTCTTCGACGACGTGTCCCTCGAACTCCGCAAGGAACGAGGACGAGGAACCGGCCGAGCGTTCGCGCAGGACGAGGCGGTCATTCGGGTAGTCGAGGGTCGACAGGAACTGGTGCAGCACACCCGTTCCGACGATGCCGCCGATCTCGAGGTCTCCGAGTGACAGCGGCTTCGTAGGAAGCAATGACATCGGCACCGAGTGCAGGGTGACACCGCCGAGCGTGAGGGAGGCCGCTCGCGCGAATCCTATCTCGGCCCGCATTCCCCCGGCGAACATCCCCATCATCGATGCGACGGGCGTGATCCCCAGCTCTTCTGCGATCTCGGTGTCCAGAATGAAGAGGTCCGCTCCGGTGTCGATGAGCGCAGCGATCTTCCGGCCGTATATCTCGACCTCGACGACCGGCAGAGGGTCGGACGAAAGGAACGGGATCTCCGTCGACCGCCCGCCGCTCCATTCGGCCTGATACGGTTCCTCCCCATCGAACGCGAGCATCAGATCGAGGAGCGGGAGCCGTACATCCTTCCTTTTCTCGACGGGCAGCTCAAGGCAGCGGTCGTACCGATTCGTCTGATAATAGGTGAGCACGAGCCCCGTGAGAGCGCGGGGATTCGCGGGGTCCCGCGCGAGCACCTCCGAGAAGAGCTGCTCAGCCTCCCGGTAATCCCCAAGGTAGTAGGCCAGTCGAGCAGCCAGCTGGACAGATTCGGCCGACGGGTCCGGCCCGTCCAGAAGCGGCGTCACCTGGACCAGCGCCTCCTCGAACGAACCGGACTCGAGGAGCAAGCGCGCGTACTCGTGGCGCACCGCCCCGTTCTCCGGGCTCGCCTCAAACCCCACCCTGGCATCCTCCAGCTCTTTCATGAGATCGCCCCTGTGTCCTTCTTCCAGCGGAGGCATCATCGGAACGCCCTCTCCCCCGGCCCCGGGCACTGCCGTCGCGAGCAGCGTCACTACGCAGACCAGCATCATCGTGGCTTCGATTCGCATGTGGCCCTCCTCCATTCGAACTGGAACACTCCCTCGGTCGCACATCCGTCCCAGGCTGGAGCATCGTCTGGGCTTGCATCCGTGAGACCATTCTATTAGAATATTGGTTGAAATGCAAATAACAACCCGGAGGGAGACCATCCGATGACGCGAGGCACGAGGCGTACGGCGAAGGCGCGTACCCTGCTCATCAAGGACGCGGCGACCGTCCGCGCCCTGAGAACGCCCATACGCCAGGAAATTCTCGGCGCGCTCGAGCGACTGGGCGGCGGATCGGTGAAGGAAGTAGCCGCGGAACTCGGGCGAGCTCCGGCATCGCTCTACTACCACATTCACGAACTCGCGAATGCGGGACTCATCAAAGAGATCGGGAAGCAAGTGGCGGGACGCCGGACGGAGGCGGTCTATCAGCCGGTGGCCGAGAGGATCGTGATCGACCGAGGCGGACGTTCGAGGCCATTCGTCGAGGCACTGGCCGACCTGCACAGGGCGACGCTCAAGACGACCGAGAGGGAACTCATGAGCGCGCTCAATCCCAAGAGGACACGCGAGGTTCCTCCAGACGAGTCGGTCCTGCTACTGAGACTCACGGCGCGCTTGAAGCCGGCCGACGTCAGACAAGCTCGGGGAAAGCTCCGGGACTTGGCGGAGTTCCTGGCGGAGCACGACGATGCGGGCGCAGACAGCACCTTCTCGTTCACTGCCGCGCTCGTGCGGCTGGTCCCTCGCTGTGCAAGAGGCTGACATCGCCGGACCCGCGGAGCAGTGTCATCGGGCCAGGCACCGAGCAGTCGCAGGCACCCGACCGCTCTAGTGGCTGGCCGGTGACGCGAAGAGCCCTTCGTCCAGCGTCACATTGTGTGCCACCGCGTCGAACACGAAGGTGCTCGAGCCGCCCTTCCGGCTGTACTCCACCTCCGCCGGCACCAGTACCTCATCAAGCTCAACGTACTTGAGGATCCTCCGGTTGTACCCCAGTCGTGCCAAGAGACTGGTCTCTGCGTCGAAGTAGAGTCTATGGGAGTGCTCCCGGTCGACGTCTACCACGTGGTAGGGCTTGCCCTCCATCGTAGCGACACCGAGGTAGATCATGTCGGGGAAGTGCTCCGCGAGCCGGACGGGGAAGCACGGGTCGGTGAGCCAAGCGCTTCTGTAGTCGGCGGCCCGAAAGCTGAACGCCTTGCCCCCAACGTCGCGCTCCCAGGCCACGATGCCGTCAAACCCCTCGAGCCTCGTCCCCTCGGACGTCCCATGGACGATGAGATACCTGCCCGGCACCTCGGAGTAGACCGTCAGCGAGTCCACCTCGAAGACCGGCGGATTCCGTGTAGGAAGGTCGGTGATGATCCGGGCCTTGACGATGCGGGATTCGATGCGCTTGAAGGCCTCGGCGCCTCCGCAGGCCTCGACGTAGCGTTCGAGAATGTCATCGAGAGTCGGGCCGCCCGCGCTGAGCTCCGGACTGGGCGGCGGATGCCCTACCGGCCAGGAAGAGGCGGCTGCCCTATCGGGTTCCGGACACGCGAGCGATTCGGAACCTGCACCGATTGCGATGAGCAAGAGGGCGATTCCGACAACGAGCAGTGCGTGCACTCTCATGGCGCCTCCCTGACACTTGAGCCTCGAGTCATCCAAGAGACGCAGGAA
>JAUWRQ010000190.1 GCA_030610515.1 Candidatus Eiseniibacteriota bacterium
CTCTACTCGGAGCGCGTGAACCTCGGCAAGATCAGGAGCGACGAGAACGCGCTGTGGAGTTTCGCCCCGCACGACATATCCATAATTCTCTATCTTCTGGGAGAGGAGCCGCTGGAGGTGGCAGCTCGCGGAGCGGCCTACATCCAACCCGACATCGAGGACGTCGCCTTCCTGTGGATGCTGTTCCCGGGCAACAAGCTCGCCCAGGTGCACGTATCGTGGCTCGACCCGCACAAGATAAGACGGACGACGCTCGTGGGAAGCAAGAAGATGGTCGTCTTCGACGACATGGAGTCGTCGGAGAAGATCCGGATATACAACAAGGGCGTTGAGCACAACGGGCAGTTCGCCGACTACGCGAACGCGCCGTCCCTCAGGTTCGGTGACGTCGTCGTGCCGGCGCTCAAGATGAGCGAGCCCCTCCGGATCGAGTGCGAGCATTTCGTCGAGTGCGTGGAGACACGCGCGACGCCTCGTTCGGACGGTCGCGACGGCATGAGGGTCGTCAGGGTCCTCGAGGCGGCACAGCGGTCGCTCCGCTCGGGCGGCGCGTCGGTCACGTTGGAGTAGCCGCCCGCGAACTGGCAGCACGGCCCCATCGTCCATCCGCACACAGATGAACCGAAAGGACCTGTCGATGGAGAAGTACGTAGACCCCACGGCGTCGATCGGTGAGGGTACCACGATCGGTCGATTCACCGTGGTGGGAAGCCGCGTCATCATCGGGGCCGCGTGCACGATCGGCAACTGCGCGGTGATCCACGACGGGACGGTCATAGGCGACCGGGTCAGGATCGATGACGGCGCGGTCGTAGGCAAGCTCCCCATGAAGGCGTCCATCTCAGCCACGACGGACGGGGCCTCGCTCAGCCCGGCGGTCATCGGAAACGACTGTCTGGTGGGTGCTTCCGCCGTGGTCTACGCCGGGTGTGAGCTGGGAGACCACACGTTGGTGGCTGACCTGGCGTCCGTGCGGGAGAACGTGACCATCGGGGATCGCACGATCGTCGGACGCGGCGTCACCGTCGAGAACCACTGCTCCATCGGGCGCTACTGCAAGCTCGAGAGCGAGTGCTATATCACGGCGTACTCGACGCTCGAGGACCGCGTCTTCGTGGCTCCCGGGGTCTCAACCTCCAACGACAACTTCATCGGCAGAACGGAGGAGCGCTTCAAGCACTTCAAGGGAGTCACTGTCAGGCGCGGAGGGAGGATCGGTGCGGGTGCGACCATCCTTCCCGGAAGAACGGTCGGGGCCGACGCGATCGTCGCCGCCGGGTCCGTGCTCACGAAGGACGCTCCTCCGGGGAAGATCGTGATGGGGGTTCCCGCGCGCGTCGTGCGTGACGTGCCGAAAGAGCAGCTCCTCGATGAACAGGGCTGGGACGACGTGTAGAGACACATCGAGACGCGACGGGCTCGAGACAGGCTAAACCACGGGGGCTGCTCAAAGCCCCCGCTTCGTCATGAGTCTCGGGAAACCTCGAGAAGCACGTCCAGCATCCTGAGGGCCGACGAACGCCTGCAGAACTCGTTCTCCGCGGCCCGCCGCCCATTGTCGCCGAGGCGCCTCCGAAGCTCGGGGTCGTCCCTCAGACGCTCTATCGCCCCGGTGAGTTCCCGCGGCGCCTCCGGCTCCACGGTGATCCCCGACTCGGTGCGCTCGACGATCTCCGCACTCTCTCCCCTGACGCCGAGGATGATGGGTCTCGCCAGGGCCATGGCCTCGAAGATCTTCGACGGGATCACCGAGCCGAACAGCGGGTCGTCCCGGAGATGGACCAGGACGGCGTCGCTCGCACTCAGTATCGAAGGCACGCGCTCGCGGGGCTGGCTACCCATGAACATCACGTTGCGGAGCCCCCTTCTGGACGCCTCCTCCTCGAGAGCCGCCTTCTCGGCTCCCTCTCCCACAATGAGAAACCGCACTCCGGCGGGGTCGAGCTCCGCGGCGTCGAGCACGTGTGCGAGAGCGTGCGCCATCCCAACCGTTCCGACGTACGTCACGAGCATCTCGTCCGGTCCCACTCCGAGCTCGGCGCGTAGCGAGTCGTTCCGCGAATCCGGTGCGAACTCATCGAGGTCCACCCCGTTCCGCACGACGGAGATCTTCTCGCACGGGATCCCACGCTCCACGAGAATCGACACGAACGACTTCGTGACCGATACGATGTGGTCGACGTGGCGGTAGAGGAAGGCGGCCAGTCCCGACAGGACCCGGATCATCGTTCCGTCACGGGTCGCGCCCACCGCCGTGATCGATTCGGGCCACAGATCCCTGAGCTCGAACACGCACGGGACCCTGCGCAGAACCCCGACAACCCACGCGCCGAGCACGGTGAACAGCCGCGGCGCGGTTCCGACGACGACGTCCGGGCGCCTCTGGATGAGGCCTGCCGGGATCGCGCTCAACATGAAGCTCAGGAAGTCGAGCGACCTGCGGAACTTCCCCTTGTTGGCTGCGACGTAGGTCCAGACCCTGACGACGCGTACGCCGGATATCTCCTCGACGGCGTAGGGGACGTTGCGGTAGCCCTCGTGGAGCCTGCCCCTGGGGAAATTGGGCGCTCCGGTCACGACCGTGACGTCGTGGCCCTGTTCGACCCACACGCGCGCATGCTGAAACGTCCGGATCGCCGGCGCGTTGGTCTCTGGTGGAAAATTGTCCGAGAGAAAGAGCACTCGCATGGAGCTGACTCTATAACGGCCTCACCGACGGCGCAAGGCCGTCGTCCCGTGGGCGACCGAGCGTCTCCCCGTGCGCGACCGAGCGCATTTCCCCGTGGGTGACCGAGCGTCTCCCCGTGGGTGACGGCCGCCAGCGCAGGCCGGCTCCGTCAGGTCGCGCGCACGAGAAGGGGCGAGCCGCGGAAACCGCCCGGCTCGCCCCCGTCATCCGTATCGCGCCGACATCGACAGTCCGGCTGAACCTACCTCCTGCGCCTGCGAACGACGCCCGCCGCGCCAAGAAGACCGGTCCCCAACAGGAGCAGTGTGCTCGGCTCCGGAACGGGCGGGGTCTGGCTGTCGAAATCGCCGTCGAGATGGACGACGTCGTTGCGGCATCCCATGGTCCAGTCGAAGCCGATGTAGTCACCGGCGGAAGGTCCGCCCAAGAGGCTGCGCGCGATCGTTACCTCGAAGACGTACGTCCCGTAGCCGCGCTCGCTGAGCCCGTAGTCATAGAAATCAATGGAAGCGAAACCGACCGGGAGACCGCCCGCGTAGTTCGTCAGCCCCTTCTGAGCGAGGAAGGGAGTATCCGCCTGGAACCAGTCGCCACTGTCCGTGTCCGCCACCTCACCCGTCGCGCCGTCAATGTCCACACCAAGGTCGAGCGCGCCGCTCCCGAGGTCGATCCCAAGATCACCGGGCCTGATGATGGACCCCAGGAACTCTATTCCAGCCGGGACCGGGAACGAACCCACGACGGCAACGTAGGCCCAGTACGGATCGTCATCGAAGTAGATCGCCTCGATGTCGAAGAGCTCTCCCCCGTGTGGCGGCCTCACGTAGTATCCGCTCCAGTTGTCGTCCACGAGGTAGTCCGCCGTCCCCGAGGACGGGGCCCAGCTGTTGCTGAACGAGCCGGACCCGTCCACCGTCAGAGACACGCCGAAGAGGTCCGCGAGCAGAGTCGCCCCCGCAGGCATCGCAAGACCCAGAACGACAGCGCACGCTGCAAGGATCGTCAGAAGCCTCATGGTCTCACCTCCGAGAATGCCCACAGTACTGAAGAACCGCTTATGACCTTCTCCATCTTCAATGGTACCACTCTCGGAGATACTTGACAAGTCGTAAGTTCTGGGTCCATGGAGCAAAGAGATCGGCTGCCCGCAGGCAGCCGTCTCCAGGAATCCCTGTAAACTGTGCTAGCGCTTACGCTTACGTCTCATTACCGCGAAGGCGGCGAGCCCGCCTGAGAGCAGGAGGACCGTGGAGGGCTCCGGCACGGGGGTGGAGC
>JAUWRQ010000169.1 GCA_030610515.1 Candidatus Eiseniibacteriota bacterium
ACCCTCGTCGTCCCAGACCGTCACGGTGACAGCCGTGCCCTTGTTGATCGGGACCGACGACGGCGTGATGTCGTACGTCACGGGGTAGATGACGAGGACCTCTTCGACGTGGCGGTAGTGGTTGGCCTTGGTGACCGTGAGCTTGGCGACGCCCGGCTGCAGCACCGGAATCACGGACATGCTCATCTGGGCGCCCGTGCCCTCGGCGACCCCCACTATTTCGCCGTCGAGCGTCAGCGCCACCATCGAGCCTTCGTCCGCGGTGATGTTGAACGTCGTCGCCCCGACGGGCAGCACGCCCTGGTGCGTCACCGTCAGCGACTGCGGCATCTCGGAGTAGAGCGTGGTGAACGCGTCGCCGTGCATGTGGAAGAGGTAGAACGTGAGTTCCTTGTCCTCGGGATTGTACGGCCAGCTCGACGCCTGCAGGTAGTACTTGCCGGAGGCGTTTGCGAAACAGGGCCGCAGGTCGGAGGAACCCGTGTTCCTGCCCTTCGCTGCCGGGTAGCCCGGATCGAACTCGGGCCACAGGAGGTCGTAGATGCCGAAGACGAACGCATCGTTGACGAACGACATCGACGTTTCGGAGGCCGCGATGAGCCCCAGCGCACGCGGCTGATAGCGATGAAACGCCTCGGTGAAACACTCACCTCCGTAGTTGAATTTGCCGGTCAGGCAGTTGATCGAGAAGACGAACGGAAGGTCAGAGTTCGAGAGCCCCGCGAGGTCGCCGATGTCGTAGTCGGGCTCACCCCACCCCGTCTCGTTTCCGTGGTCGCGGTGCTGGACGATGAACGCGCCCGAGTTGATGTCGGCGTTCATTCTGGCGGCCGACGCGGCCCAGTCGGTCAGGTGCTCCGGCGTCGCGGGGATGTACCCAAGTCCGCTCTGTCCGAAATAGTCGACCAGCATGTACGTGTTCTGATTGCTCGACCACAACGTCCCCGGCGTTCCGGAGTAAATGTTGTACTCGCGCACGGGCGACTTGCCGTGCTCGTTTGCGAAGAACCCGTAGTTGATCTCAGTGCAAATGGTGAACCACCGGTCCGACTGCCAGCCGCAGGCCACGACGGGGTTGTCGTAGAAACCGGGGTTCGTGGACGGGTTGCGCTCGTAGTCGATGGCCTTGCGGACGAGCGCTTCGACGGTCGTGGGTGTAGCTGTCATGCGGGCCATGGCGATGTCGGGAAGGTGGTCGCCGTCAACGTCGCCGTAGTGGTTGTCCGACACGGACGTGTAGGCGTAGTAGTACTCCTCGCACGTGATGCCCGTCGTGCCGCCGTTCGTCACGTAGTCGGCGAGAAGCAGTATCGCGGCCGGCGGAGTCTGCCACGTGTTGTAGGCGTTATCGATCCAGGCCTCGATCTCCGTGTAGGTGGCCCCCGTCTCGGTGAGCGTCACGACGCCAGTGTCGATACCCTGGAGCGTCCGCCACCGCTTGAGCGAGTCGGCCCAGGCGATGTAGGTCGGGTCGTCCGGCACGACGATGACGTACTCGTACTCCTCGTCGCGGGAGGAGCCGACCCCAAAGTCGACCTCCGGAAGCGAGCCGTAGTTGATCAGGTTCTGCTCGAGAATGGGTTCCCAGTGCCTGCTGCGGAGACGGTCCTCGCCGAAGCGGCCACTCCCGCCCCCGAAGCTCACGCGAACCTGTACATCCGTGATGATCGTGAGCTCGCGCGTGACGGGGTTGTACTGGAAGGGAGTGACACCCAAGAGGGCAACATCCACGCCTCTGATGTTGCGGACGTCCGAGAGACGGACGGGTTCCGCGGGATAGGGTGCATCCAGGAGGTAGATCGCGTCGTCCTTCTTGTAGACGGGAGGAGAGTCGTCGTTCTCGAAGGGCATCGGCGCCGCAGGAAGAACGTCGATCCCGGTCAGAAGCTCGGTCTTCATCGAGAGGATCTCGAACCTGGGGACCGCCCCCTCAGGCAGCGCGATGAAGCGACCGAAACCGGGGAGGTTCGGAGCGCCTTCGTCGGCCGGCAGCAAGACGCCCGGGATCGTGATCTTCTGCAAGGTGCTTCCGTCTACGTTCACGTCTTCGATGCTGACCTTGTCCAGCCTGAGCGAGATCTTGACGAAGGAGTCGGACGATCCCGTGAGCTCGAGGCCCGCGGCGCCGCGGTTCTCCGGAAACTCCACGGTCCGAGCAGGACAGACGGCAGCAAGGAGGACGAGCGCCAGAGCTACCCAGGACGCAGTTCTCATCACTTCCCTCCCGAATACGGAGTGATGGATACGAGCGCGCCGGCAGGAGACGCCCTGCCGACCTTCAGGAATGAGCACGGAGTATACCACCAGTCAAGGAGTGAGTGTGTGCTTATCTCGCGAGGAGTGCCGCGCCTGGTGAATCACGTGGGGGGAATGCGGCGCCGTGGGAAGGCGACGGCCCACACGCCGGGAGTGGCGACGATGCATGCGCCGGCAGCGATGACGGCGGGCGGGAGCAGGCCTTCAGGGCTTCAGGCAGGCGAACATGGGCTCGGACGAGCCCTCCGGGAATTCGGAGTGCTCGAATCTGGTCTCGCGCACCTCGAATCCGACCTCGCGGAGGAGCCTCCTCCACGTGTCCAGCGGGAAGATGCCGCAGATGTGGAGGTCGGTCTCCACGGAGAGCCTGCCGTCTTGCCGGATGAGATAGACGAACGTCGTCTCGTACTCCCT
This sequence comes from Candidatus Eiseniibacteriota bacterium, assembly GCA_030610515.1. Taxonomy (GTDB): domain Bacteria; phylum Joyebacterota; class Joyebacteria; order Joyebacterales; family Joyebacteraceae; genus WJLY01. The sequence continues at coordinate 2,671 of JAUWRQ010000169.1, forward strand.
GTCGGAGGTGTCGGGGTCATACTGGTTCTCGACGTAGACGAGCTCAGTATCGCCCGACGTGCGACGGGTGACGTCGGTGCGGTTCTGCTCGAATCTCTCGGGCGTGCTCTCGACGTAGACGAGCATGACACCGCCGGGGACGAGGTGCTCGAAGGCAGTCTCGAACACGGCCTTCAGGTCTTCTTCGGTCAGCATGTAGAGGATGCCGTCGTCGACGAAGACGGCGTCGAACGTCCGGCCCAGGCGCACGGAGCGGACGTCGTCGATGACGTACTTGACGTCCGGATTCAGGCGTCGGGCGAGACTGACCATGTCCGGACTCGCGTCGACGCCGGTGATGTCGAAATCGTGTCTCAGGCGATTGTCGACATGCCCGCCGCCGCTCGTGAGATGGAGCAGGGTCCTCGGAGTGATCCTGCTGTGCTCGCGGATGACCCGGGCGAACGTCTCTGCCTCTTCGACGTAGTCCTCCGGCGGGCTCATCGTCGGCCAGAGCCAGGCGAGATCGCTGTAGAGCCGCTCCTGACCGCTGCGGATCATTGGACCCTCTTCGTGCGAGGTCAGGAGTGCGCGCCTCGCTCAGCGCGGGACCGCACCCTCCGAACGCGAGCCCGGCTACGCGCTCGCTGAGAGACGCCGGACCGTCTCCTCCCCAAGCTCGTGACACGCGCGCAGCACGTTCTGGTCGGGAACGTACTTCGACCTGATAACACCCTTCGCATCGGTGAGGAGGTCGACGCCCATCTCCCCCAGCATCGCGTGCACGTGCAGGGCGCCTTCGCCGCTCCAGCCGTGCGAGCCGAACGCGGTCCCGATGAGATTGCGGGGCTTGAGACCCTTGAGGTACGAAAGCACGTCGGCGACTCTCGGAAACATCTGGTTGTTTATCGTGGGAGTCCCCACGAGCAGAGCTCCGGCCTCCAGGAGCTCGGTCGCAACTGCGCTGCGGTCGACCGCTCCGAGCGGGAGCACGCGCGGACACCCGCCCGCGCTCTTCACGCCGTCCGAGATGGCGTGCGCCATCGTGGCGGTGCTGCCCCACATCGTATCGTAGGCGATGACGACTTTGCGGTTCGGCTTCTGCTCGGCCCACGCCCCGTAGTCTGCGATGATCCGTTCGATGTCCGACCTCCAGATCGGACCGTGGTCGGGCGCTACGATCTTGAGCGACAGCGCAAGCTCGGGGAGCTTGTCGAGGAGCTTCGTGATGAGCGGCGAGTACGGCATGAGGATGTTCGCGTAGTACTTGGCTGCCTCCCGGTCAAGTACGCCGCGGTCGAGCTCGTCCGCGAACATCTCGCAGGACGCCAGGTGCATGCCGAACGCGTCCTGGGAAAAGAGGAGCTCGTCCTCGTGAACGTAGGTGAACATGCTGTCCGGCCAGTGGAGCATCCGGGTCTCGTAGAACGTGACGTTCGCGTCCCCGAGGCTCAGGTTCTCGCCGTCCTTCACGTCTTCGACGTCGGTGCGGCCGAAGTGGTCGGCCAAGGCCCTGACGCCCATCTTCGAGGCCACG
>JAUWRQ010000335.1 GCA_030610515.1 Candidatus Eiseniibacteriota bacterium
CGCGAACCTTCTGAACGCGTACCCGCTCATGAGGTTCGTCGCGATTCTCGCATCGGCGATGCCCAGGAAGGTCTCGTACTTCATGGCCTCGGCGCTGTCGGACCTCGCGCATCTGCTCTTCCGTGAGAAGCGCACGTGGGCCAGGGAGAACATCTCGCGGGTCATCTCCCGCTCGCCGGAGAGCGGCGAGACGAAGGCGCTCGCCAGGCGGATGTTCCGAAGCTACGGGCTCTACTGGGCCGACTTCTTCGGGCTCTCCGGGCGCTTCGCGAGAGCGATCAGCGGCCTCGTGCGGGTGGAGGGGGTCGAGCATCTGAGGCGGGCGCTCGAGCGCGGGAAGGGAGTCATATTCGTGACGGCCCACATCGGGAGCTGGGACGTCGGGGGCGCTGCGCTGTCGGCGACCTCCGGGCTTCCCAATTTCTCGGCGATCGTCGAGCCGGTGTCAAAGGAGTCGTCGGACTACGCGATGACCGAGATGCGCGAGAAACGCGGCATCTCCGTGATCCCGCTCGGGAAACCGTTGGCCATCGGGCGGGCGCTCCGCCGGAACGAGATCGTCTTCGTCGTCGGGGACAGGCTCGTGGGTGCGGAGGGTGTCGAGGTGGACTTCTTCGGAAGGAAGACGCTCTTTCCGCGCGGCGCGGCGTACTGGGCGCTGAAGAGCGGGGCCGCCATCGTCCTCGGATTTTGCATCAGGCAGCCCGACGGGTCGTATGTCAGTCATATAGAGGAGCCCATTCTCCTGGACGGAGACGACGGCGAGACGGAAATCAGGGCGCACACGCAGAAGATCGCGACCGTGATGGAACGCTACATCGCGCGCTACCCGGAGCAGTGGTGCATGCTCCAGCCGCTCCGTTCGGTTGCCTGGAGGGGCGCATGAAGATAGGGATCGTCACTCCCACGTTCCATCCCTATCCCGGAGGCGTGGCCGAGCACGTCTACCACGAGTACCTCGAGCTGAGCGGACTCGGACACGACGTCCGCATCGTGACCAGTCGCTTCGGCGCAGGCGAGAGCCCCGCCGAGGACCGCGTCATACGCGTGGGTCGGGCGATCTCTGTCCCGGCCAACGGCTCGATGTGTCCGGTGGCCGTGACGCCGGGGATGACCTCGCGCCTGCGCGACGTGTTCGAGCAGGAGGCTTTCGACGTACTCCACGTTCACGAGCCGCTAATGCCGTTCCTCTGCCTGTGCGCGGTCGATGCGGCCGCCGTTCCCGTAGTCGGGACGTTTCACGCGAGCAACGACTCGGGTCTGGCGTATCGGTTGTTCGCGCCCGTGCTCAGACGGCGGTTCGAGAAGCTCGCGCGCCGCATCGCGGTCTCGGAAGCCGCCCGCGCCTCGGTTCGACCCCTCTTCGGCGGAACCTACGACATCGTGCCTAACGGCGTAGACGTTGACCGGTTCGCGCATGCTGTGCCCATCGAGGAGCTGCAGGATGGCTCCTTCAACATCCTCTTCGTCGGACGCCTGGAGCCCCGCAAGGGCGCCAAGTACCTCTTCCGGGCACTGCCGGCGATCCTCTCGCGGGTTCCCAACGCGAGGCTCACGGTCGTCGGCAGCGGGCCGCTCTCGAGACACTACCGTTCATTCCTGCCGGCCGGGTGCGTCGACCGCGTTCGATTCGAGGGACTGGTTTCAGGGGAGATGCTCGCGCGGCACTTCGCGACTGCCGACGTGTACTGCTCTCCCGCGACCGGAGGGGAGAGCTTCGGCATCGTTCTTCTGGAGGCGATGGCCGCGGGCGCCGCGATCGTGGCCTCGGAGATACCGGGCTACAGAGACGTCGTCGAGCACGGGAGGACGGGCCTTCTCGTGGGGCCGCGTTCTCCCGGAGCGCTGGCGGGCTCGATAGCTCGGCTCCGGAACGACCCGGTTCTGTCGAGGAGGCTTGTTGAGGGAGCGCGCGAGGCCGTGCGTCGGTACGCGTGGGAGCGCGTGACCGCCGAGATACTGGACGTGTTGCTCGCGGCTGTCTCTCGAGAGGACGTGGGGAGCGACCAAGAGCGTGAGCCGCCCGCGTCCGAGCGCGAGCGTGAGCGGATCGAATCGCTGGTGTGAGTGGGGCCGCCGGCCGCGCACTGCCGTGGGACGGTCCCATCGGACGTGCGGACGACGAGCGGAGGGCCTGAGCAATGAGAGCGGGCTTTCGGACATTCAGCAGAACGCAGGCCGCCAAGGCGATACTGAGCCTGATGCCTCACATCTCCGTGGACAACCTTGTGCGAGCCAGCAAGTTCGCCGAGAAGCTGACGAGGGTCGAGAGGGACAGGGAGGTCATCCGGGCGCTCCGGGGTCTGTTCGAGCAGCGGCATCCCGCGATACTGATGGCCAAGGACGTAATGGACCGCCTGTCACCGAACTGCCGCAAGAGACTCATAGAGAACCTGATCGTGAACGCCTTCCTGATCGGCACCGACAAGCGCTAGATCGATAGGCCAAAGATGGAGGGGTTCACGCCTCCCATGCTCCTGTTCATCTGTCCGACCATGCTGTGCAATCTCAATTGCCCCGGCTGCTACGCGGGCGTGTACGAGCTGCACCGGGGCCTTTCGACC
>JAUWRQ010000092.1 GCA_030610515.1 Candidatus Eiseniibacteriota bacterium
GCGATGAAGGAGAAGAAGGCCCGCGTCGAGGACGCGCTTCACGCGACGCGTGCGGCGGTCGACGAGGGTGTCGTGGTCGGAGGCGGAGTGGCGCTCCTGCGCACGGCAGACGCTCTCGCCAAGCTCAAGGTGAAGTCCACCGACGTTCAGACCGGCGTCGACATCGTCATCAAGGCACTCGAGGCTCCCATTCGTCAGATCGCGGCGAACGCCGGCGCCGAGGGTTCCATCGTAGTCGAGGAGGTTCGGAAGAGCGGGAAGCCGACAGTCGGCTTCAACGCCGCGACGATGACGTACGAGGACCTCATCAAGGCCGGGATCGTCGACCCGACCAAGGTCGTGCGCACGGCTCTGCAGAACGCCGCGAGCGTCGCGAGCCTGCTTCTGACGACCGAGGCCATCCTCACCGACAAGCCGGAAGAGGAAGAGCCTCCGATGCCGGGTGGCGGAGGGATGTATTAGAGACACGTCTCACGACGTACTCGAACGCCCCGGCCCTTGAGAGGGTCGGGGCGTTCTCTTGGCGTCCGGTCTGCGGCGCGGCCGAGCCGCTCGGCCACGGGGAGGGCGAAGGGTCAGCGGTACAGCCCCTTGATCACGGTCCACGACGATGCTTCCACCGGCGTGAGAGGGATGATCTCGATCGTCATCGTGTTGTTTCCGTAGTCCGTCTCGATGATCTCCGTATCGACCGCGATAGAGACCGTCGCGAACTGCTGTCCCGTGTAGGGGAAGAACGGGCTGTCAGCGGGCTTGGACCAGTGGCAGCGGCATCTGTAGAAGCCCGCACCGATGTACTCGGAGTCGCATTGACCGCTGTACTGCCCGAAGTCGGGGCACCAGCCGTACCAGCAGTCCGGGTAGAACTGGATGTAGCAGTCGCCGCAGAAGAACACGGACCAATCCCAGGGCACGGTCTGGACGGGCACGCCGTCGATCTCGAAGGTGTAGGCGGTGGCCACCGGGTCGTGGCTCCCGTGTGAGCTCGCGCCCAGGTCGGCCTGGAGGGCGAACTCGCCTCTCCCGCTCCACACGAGCTGAAGATCCTCGACGCTCTGGTCGTATGACAAGAGGTCGACCATGTCGAGATGTATGTCCGCACCGTCGTTGCCGACGTAACGGAATCCGATCTCGATGAGCTGGCCGACGTGCGCGCTGAGGTCGAGCTGGATGACTTCGTACGTCCAGCTAGCGCCGGGGAAGTCGTTGTAGAAGTCCCACGCGATCGCGCCGTCGACCCACACCTCGAAGTTCGCGTACTGGGTCCAGTACGTGCTGCCCATCGTCGCGAACCTGAGGAAGTCGTCGGTGCGGGGGACGTACTGGAAGGTCAACCACTCCTCCTGCGGAACGCCGGCCTGCCATGGGATGTATGCGCAGTACGTGCCCTCGTGGACACCGAGCACCGACTGCCCCCACGTGTTGTCAGGATTCGTGATGATGTGCATCCACCCGTCCGGCGGGAAGTCTGCTTCGAAGCCGGCGACGTGGCCGCTCCCCCTCGTGGGCGACGCGTAGTCCGGGCAGGATCTCGGCTCCTCGGCGTATGCGAGGCCGGGGAGGAGAAGTGCACACATGCAGAAGACAAGTGCGATTCTCATGTTTTTCCATCTCCTTGAGTGGGGCCAAATGTCTGAGGAAGAAGAAGCTTGAGGAAAACGTGCTGCGCCCGCGATGGCACCACCTCCTTCCAATGCTCAGAGGCGTGGACGCGCCTGATGCGGGAGCGAGGGCCCGGGGTGTCGCGGGGGTTCTCGGGGAGGATGTGCGCGTCCATGCTGGATACAAAGAGTGTAATACTTTGCTGTGTGAGAATCAATCATCAAGTCGACGGGAGCGCAGTTTTCCGCCTGTCGCGCAGGAGGTAGCGCAGGAGGAGTCCCTGGGGCGCAACTTGGGGTCCTGTGCCAACCGTGCTAGAATAGAGAATATGGGCAAGGATATTCCTGAATCGCTGATCTTCCGCCAGACACTCGGCGTGTCGTGGAGTCTTGCCGTGTCCGGACGCTCTCTGCCCGCGGCGGTCAAGCCGGGGGCTCTGCTCCTTATGCTGGCCTCGGTGCTCACGCTCGGTGCCCCTGAGCCCGCCGAGGCGGCGCCCATCCACACGACTTACCTCTGGCACATGTACCAGCCCATCTACTGGCCGGACGAGTCCACGTGGGTCCCGGGCGAGTACGAGACGGCCTACGAGACCATCGTTCTGGGGCACTCCGAGAACGACGAGGCCGAGATCTTCGGTAAGGCCGACCGCATCGGCGACTACCAATGGTATCCGCGTGACGCCATCAACTCGGTCCTGGACATCCCGGACGCCGGTGCGCAGGTGAGCTTCGCGGGAAGCCTCATCGAGAACATCACGAGTCTGGGCGACAACGGGTGGAACGGGGGAGTCTACGCGCCCGACTGGTACAGCCACTACCGCGAGGCACGGGGCTGGACGACGTCGGGCGGGAGGACGCGGTGCGACATGGTGCTCGTCGGTCACCACCACGGCATCAACCCGCTCATGGACGAGAACGCTTTCCGCAAGGAGATCCAGATCCAGAAGGCGGCGCACCCGCAGGCGTGGGGCGACTCGGACTACTCGCTCGGCTTCTTCCCGGCGGAGTCGTGCTTTTCCGAGCGGCTCATTCCCGTTCTGGTTGATGAGGGCGTTGAGTGGACCATCGTTCCCGACCTGCACATCGCCCGAGCTTGCGCCGACTATCCCTACAGCGCCAACCAGGACAACTGCGATCCGCCCAACAAGGCCGATCAGCTGAATCCGGCGCAGGGTTACTACTACGACCAGTACATCCCGCGGGGTGTCACCGTGAAGGTCCCGCCGCCCTACGGGTTCCGTCCGCACCACGCGCGCTACGTTGATCCCGACACGGGCGCAGAATCCAAGATGGTTGTTGTTCCCGCGGCCAACGCGATGTCGTGGAACGAGGGCTACGGTCTCTTCGGAACGGGTGAGATCGACGCCATCGCCTCGTACAACGATCCCTCGAACCCGATGCTGATTCTCTTCGCGCACGACGGCGACAACGCGTGGTCGGGCGGTCATTCCTATTGGTACGAGAACGTGACGCAGTTCTGTCACTCGGCGGTCTTGCAGGGCTACGAGCCCACGATGATCTCGGAGTTCCTGGCTGACCACCCCGTGAGCCCCACCGATATCGTCCACGTCGAGGACGGGGGATGGGTGAACGCGGACGGGGACTTCGGTAGCCCGCAGTTCATCAACTGGAACTGGCCGCTCTTCGACGGATCGGGCGACTTCGACATCCCGGGCGGCTGGGCCGAGGACGAGCGCAATTGGGCGGTTCTGACCGCCGCGCAGAACCGCGTCGAGACGGCGGAAGCTATAGGTGGTCCCGCGGACCCCGCGAAGATACAGAAGCCGTCCTTGGGCGCAGATGCCGTCGAGAGGGCGTGGCACTTCCTGCTGGCGGGATACGAGAGCGGCTACATGTACTACGGCACGTCGCTCGACATGGAGATCAAGGCGACGCTCGCGTGCAACGACGCGGCCGCGTTCGCCGACCCGGTCATCGGCGGTGGGACGGACACCGTCGCGCCGACGATCTGGCTTCCACAGCGGCTCCCGTGGAACCCGGGCGGGTTCGGCGGCGGCTCGCTCTGGGGCTATCCGGGTGGAGCGGGGGCGTCGATGAGCCAGGACTTCTACGTGTGGACGTTCGCGTACGACGTGTCGGGCCTTTCGAGGGTCGACTTCCGCTACCGCGTCGACGACGACGGCACGAACGACATGGGCACCGACGTGAACGAGGTCTTCGCGGACGGCGCGGGCGTCGGCGCGTGGCAGACGGTGCCGATGACCTATCGCGATTTCCCCGCGGGGAACTTCCACAACAACCCCGGCATCGACTTCACCGTCATGCCGGACTACATCGCCGATGAGTACTACGTGCACCTGACCGGGTTCGAGGACGTGCTGCTCGACTACTACGTCGAGGCGGAGGACGCCCTTGGATACGTCAAGCGCTCCCCGATCCAGCACGTCTGGGTCGGAAGCGGGGGAGGCGCCCCCGCCGACACGTGTGTGTGGTGGGACCCGGAAGAACCGGAGGCCGGCTCGGCCGTCACCATCTACTACGACCTCGACTGCCGGGCGGTTCTGCCGCCGGCCACCGACCCGGTTTACATCCACACAGGTCATAGTGACTGGCAGGACGTCATCTCGCCCGACCCGGCGATGACGCGGGACGCGGGTGAGGAGGCGTGGCGCTACACGTATTCCATTCCCTCCGCTGCCACGTCGGTCGACTTCGTCTTCAATGACGGCGCGGGCACCTGGGACAACAACGACGGCTCAGACTGGTACGTCACCGCGACGGGCGGGAGTCCCGGCACGGGGTATGAGATGGACGGTGCGCTCGACGCCGAGGCGGAGCTGGCGGCGGCAGGCAGCGGCCTCGACCTCTACTGGGACTTCGACGGCACGTGGCTCTACCTGGCGACCGACGGCGCCGGAGGAGGTCTCGACCACTACATCTTCGTCGATCGCGCTCCGTCGGGGTCACGAAGCGCACCGTGGGCGAAGTCGGGCACGGTCGCCGGATGGGAATACTTCCTGGCGGAGGAGGAATCGAACGGCTGGAGCGGCTGGTTCGATGACTCCGAAAACGTGTTCACGTCCGCGAGCGCGGTCAAGGCGGCGGGAACGTACCTGGAGGGCGCGCTCGATCTCGAGGCCCTGTTCGGCGACGTTCCGGACTCGATGTTCGTCGCGGCGTCCGCCTACGTCTCGCCCGACGGCGGTGCGCTCGAGGGACAGGCGCCGACGGGCGACGGTAACGGGAACATCGAGGCAGACGAGTACGTAGTGCTCCATCTGACCGGCAGCGGCGTTCCCGATGACGGAGGAGCCGTCTCGAAGCTCATGCTCCATCCAGGGACGCCCAACCCATTCGGGCGTTCAACGGCGTTCAGGCTCTCCTTGCCGCTCGACACCAGCGTCTCGCTCTCCGTCTACGACGTGCGGGGCCGCAGCGTGGCGACGGTTGCGGACGGACCGGTCACGGCAGGAGAACACGAGATTCGCTGGGACGGCCACGACGACAGAGGCGTGGAGCTTCCCTCCGGCATCTACTTCGTGAGGATGGAGACGCCTCTCGGGCAGGCGGTCAGGAAGGTCGTTCTTCTGAAGTAGCCGCAGTGGCCGGCCGGCGTGCTGGACGGTCCGGGCACGGCCTCGGCGACTCGTCAGGTCTTCTCCTACGGGCTCACGAGCTGTCTCTCGAGCGTGAGGAGCCACAGTCCGAGCGACTGCCTGGCGTCTCCGTTTCCCGCATAGAGCCCGGTGTCCCTCCACGTTCTCAGGAGCCCGGCATCGGGCTCGTACTGGAAGAACTCCTCCCAGATGTCGTCGTAGTCCCTCGAGAAGAACCAGCAGATGAAGAGCGCGTCGAGGTACTCGCAGTCCTCGAACAGCCGCTCGACGTACTGGAGCTGCGTCGCCTCCGTGGCGGGGATCTCGATCCAGTACGGGTCACCCACGGTCTCCGCCGGCCAGGCCGTCTCCGCGACCGCGAACGGTTTGTCCGGCGCCAAGTCCGACAGCGCGCTGAAGTAGTCGCCTCTGACCGCGAGTGGGTCGCCCAGCGGGTCGAGCTGTGGGTTCGTGAAGGGGTATCCACTCACGGCTATCACGTCGGTGTAGGGGAGAACGTCCTGTATCGCCGCAGTCTGCGACGACGGGAACC
>JAUWRQ010000221.1 GCA_030610515.1 Candidatus Eiseniibacteriota bacterium
AGTATAGGAACGGGCGTCGCGGAGTGTCAACGGAAAGGCGCCTGATGGGGCCCGCGGCCAAGCCGCCGGGGACCCGGCCGCAGATGGGCGCACGGGCTGTGAACGGGCGGCCAAGCTGCGGCGGGCGGCATGTCCCCCGGGCACGACGAGGCCCCGGCGAGCGCCGGGGCCTCATTGAACGAACACTTCGATCCGTCATGCGTGGCCCGTGAGCTGTCGCTCCAGCGAGTCAACGCCCGGCCCACTCTCGCGCTCTCAGCGGAACAGAGCCTTGATGGAACTCCAGTTGACGGGCTCGACGGGCGACGCGACGTTTGGCGCACCGGGGGTGGGCGGCAAATCGGTCGCCGGCGGATCGAGCGGATTCAGATGGTCGTAGACCACCCAGTCGGGACCCCCGTCCGGAAGGCGACCGTACGACCTGTCATCCAGAACCTCCGCCGACGAGTAGATCACTTGGTCCGCGACGGTGGAGAGGTCTCCCTCCACGAGCGTGACCGTGTCCCCACTGTTGTTGAGCGACAGACCCTGCCTCGGGTGTCCGCTCTGGTCCTCCCAGTCGTAGGACTCATTGCCGTAGACGACCAGTAGATGTCCGGGCTGGATGACGCCCGCGAACTCGTAGCGCCAGCTCGAGTCCGAGACCGCATCCCGCAGCCGCCATCCCGTGATGTCGACCGGCGACAGACCCGCGTTCACGATCTCGACCCACTCGTCCTGCATCGAGTGGTACTCGTTGTTGCCGTCCGTGGGCGACCAGTCGCGGGCGGGATCCGCCATTATCTCGTTCAGGACCACCTGCGCGCAGCTGCGACTGGACGGGAAGGAGAGGACCGCTACCGCAAGCACGACGATCAGTATGAACCGAATCATCATTGCCGCACCTCCATTGTGGATGTGTGGACGATTCCAAACTCAAGGGGCGGCTTCGGGGGTCCGGAGGACGACGCTCGGGGCTCGGGCGATCTCGGGGGCGCAGGGGACGACGCTCGGGACTCGGGGGGTCTCGGGGCGCAGGGGACGACGCCTGGGACTCGGGCGATCTCGGGGGTGCAGGGAACGACGCCTCTGACCAGCGGGAACGTGGGACTCGAAGGAATGCCTAACCGGGCTGTACCTGTGCACGGCGTTGACGAACGTCTGGGTGACGCAACGGACGAGCAGGATGCGTGCCACGGCAGGCGCGGGCCACCCAAGCGACGTGGCGGGACCCAGGAGGGCCCCGCCACGTTCTGACGCTCATCCGGAATCACCGTCCGACCCATCCATCGACAACGGACCGGCCGCAGGCGGGCTCCGGGTGACTACTTGAGCAACACCATCTTCCTGCTCGTCTCCTTCTCGCCCGCCGTGAGACGGTAGAAGTAGACGCCGCTCGCTACCTTCTTGCCGCCGTCGGAGCGCCCGTTCCACTCGACGTTGTACGGTCCCGCGGGCAGGCGCCGCTCCACGAGCGTGGCGACCTTGCGGCCCGCCACGTCGTATATACTGAGCGAGACGTCCGCGGCTTCCGGCAGGCTGAAGGCGATACGGGTCTTCGGATTGAACGGGTTCGGCGAGTTCTGCGCGAGCCCGAACTTCGAGGCCACGTCACCCGGGATGCCGACCGGATTCACCGCGATGTCCTCGTTGCCGCGAGGCTCGATCTTGTAGTGGTCGAACGAATACGACACGAGGCCCTTCACGTAGACGTTGTCGCCGTAGACGGCCACGTAGTCATAATCGGCGTAGTCGTTGACGCGACACGTGTCAGCGGAACCGCCGTTCGTAATCGTCCACTCACCGAAGTAGCCCGCCTCCTTCTCAACCGTGCAGTCCTCGGCATAGACGTAGACGCTCTCGTACTGCTCGCCCGAGACGACGTTCTGAAGCTCGGCCGTACTGATCGAGACCGGAGCTATGGCCTCACGTGCGGGCGGCGTGGCGAGCTGCGCGCACTCGGGGAAGTGCATCGCGATCTGTGTCTGATTGTAGTACTCGTCGACGTTGCCGCAAACCACGACGTAGTCGCCACGGTCGAAGCTCACCGTACCAGTGCGGTCGTAGACCAGAATGCCGTTCCAGGCGCCCGAGGCATCGGCAATGTAGAACTGGTGGTCGCCGAAGATCCCGGGCTCCGCCGTCACGTAGCCCTCAACGTTGACGGCCACCGTGTCCATGACCGACGTGTCAAGGTCCGGACCGACGGCCTGAACGTTCGCGATCGCCGTCGTCCCGACGTAGAAGCTGTACCTGCCGGCGGACGGCTTGCGCGCGTCCATCGACGGGGTGTTGTTGTCTACGCACTCGACGTAGTAGTAGACCCTGCTCTGGTCGATGAACGGGCCGATGCTGGCCGTCCACTTCTCCTCCACCGCACGCACGACCTCCGACATCGCGACGTGCATGTAGGGACCCGCGGGACTCAGCGTCCAGCTGAGCGTGGCGGAGGCGATGTCGGAGTTATCCTCGAACACCGCGCTCACGGCTATCTGACTCCCCGCAGTCGGCGGGACCGGCGAGTAGCGCACGTCCCCGACCCTCGGTGGACCAATGATGTCCTCGTCGTACCGCGGCTCGAGCTTGAACTCGTAGTAACTGTACATCACGATGCCGCGAATCTCCGCGAGCTCATCCAACACCTCGGGATCGTACGAGTAGTAGGCGTAGTCGTCGACGTCGCAGTCGACGCCCGAGGAGTCACGGATGTGCCACTGCCCGTAGCCGTCGGGAAGGAGAGTCACGGTGGCGTCGGTGACGCTGACCAGCTGGCTCTCGTAGCGCTCGGCATCGGCGTTCGTCGGAGCGATATTCTGCGTCGTGACCGGAGCGTAACCGTAGTTCGCGTTCCCCGTCGAGTGAACGACGAGGGCGCCCTCGAAGTGCATCATGACTTCTGTCATGTTGTAGTACTCAGAGACGGTGCCGCACACGGTTACGTCGTCGCCCTCGTTGATCTCACCGTCGTGCTGCGGAACGTAGCACTGGATGCCCTCATAGTGCCCGTTGCCCTCGTGGATCCAGAAGCTCGAGCTCGAGAACTCGCCCTTCGCGGCGGTCACGATGCCGCGGACGTTCACGGACTGTCCCACCAAAGGCGACTCGTCCGGACCGGACTGAATATCCAGGATCGTCGTGTACCCCACCGAGAACGCGTAGGGATCCGCGGCGCCCTCTGCCGGGTAGTTCATGCCGGCCGCCTGGTCGTCGTCGGCGCGCACGTAGTACTCGATCTGTGCGCCGTCGTAGAAATCGGCCATCGGAATGGTGCCGGTGCAAAGCGAATCCGGGCTGCTCGCCATCACTCTCTGCCAGCCCGCCGCGTCGACATTGTAGTAGACCATCACGGAATCGACGCCGCTGTCGTCGGTGACGATGGCGCTCACGTCGACGTCCGAGGTCGCCACCGGAGGAATCGGGGAGTACTGGACGTCCCGGAGCCAAGGAGGCGTGTTCGCGGAGTTAACGACCGCCGGAGTCGGAACCTGCATGCCCCAGTCTACGTCGCTGTTGTCGGTGTCGGTCGACGAGGGATCGCGACCCAGCGTGTTGCCAAGATACGGGATACCGGGGAACGCGTTGTCGTCGGCCGTATCGTCGCCCGGGCACGGGTCGCCAGTGCAAAGCTCCGGGTTCATGTACTCGACGAGATCGACGAGTG
>JAUWRQ010000090.1 GCA_030610515.1 Candidatus Eiseniibacteriota bacterium
CCCTCATCCACGTCCTCAACAAGGTAGCACTCTGACAGATAGGCCCTGTCGCACTCCACGACCCTGCTCGATATCGAGATCGTGCCGTCGCCGTCGCCCAGCGCGTCCGAAGCGTTCGTGATGAGGTTCATTATCACCTGTCGAAGCTGCGTAGCGTCACCGACGATGGGAGGAAGCGATTCTGCAAGGTCGTATTCGAGCACGGCCCTCTTCGAAATCGAGACCTCGAGCAGGTTGCCCATCTCGCGCACGACACCGCTGACGTCGATGGACTCGATGACGAAGTTGCCCTTGCCGGAGTAGGCGAGCATCTGTCGGGAGAGCTCTGCCGCTCTCTGGGCGGCCGACTTGATCTCCGTGAGAGAGTGGTTCGCCGGGGAGTCGGCGGCTAGGTCCAGAAGCGCCAGATCCGCGTTTCCGAGAATGCCCGTCAGAAGATTGTTGAAGTCGTGCGCAATCCCGCCCGCGAGAACGCCGAGACTCTCGAGTTTCTGCGCGTGCTGAATCTGCGCCTCGAACACCTGCCGCTCGTCCTGGACCCGGACGCGTTCGATGGCGATCGCGATGTTCTCGGAAACGAAGGTCATGATGTCCAGATCGCGGTGCGTGTATAGCGAACGCTCCGTGTAACTCTGAACGACTACGACGCCGATAACGCGCTGGCCGATCTTGAGCGGAACGCCCAGCCAGATCGGAGAAGGCGCACCTACGAGTTCGACCTCACCCACTTCCTCCAGCGCCAGATGTACCTTCTCGTCAACAAGAAGAGGTTTGCCCGTACGCCTCACGTAGTCCGTGAGGCTCTTCTTGAGATCGAAGACCGTGAGGTCATCGAGCTCATCCACCTCATCGACGTGGTACGGGAATGTGTAGGTGCCTGAGTCCTCAGCGTAGAGAGCGACGTAATAGTTCGTCGTGTCGATGAGCCTGCCGAGCTCCGAGTGGATCGTCGCCAGGAGCTCACTCAGACCCGGCGACTCGTTGACCGCCTGGGAGATCTGGAAGAGCACGTCGCGCACCTCCTCGGCGCGCTTGCGTTCCGTGAGGTCTCTGACGATCGCCTGCAGGTACTTCTCGCCGGCCATCTCGAACGTGTCCAGGCTCACCTCGGACGGGAAGTTGACGCCGTCGAACCTGCGGTGCGTCCACTCGAAACACTGCGGTTCTCCTGCCAGACACGCCTCGATGAGGCTCGCCGCGAGTTCCGCGGACAGACCGCGGTCCGCCTGCTCCGGAGGAAAAAGAACGCTCGGCGGGTGATCTAGGATCTCCTCCCGCGACGCCCCGAACATCGTGAGCGCCATCGAGTTGCAGTCGACGAAGACCCCGTCCTTGATGACGAAGATTGCATCCTTCGCCGTCTCGAACACGAGCCGCAGGCGCTCTTCGTTCTCGAGGAGCGCCTTCTCGGCCTCCCTGCGCTCGGTCACGTCCCGGAAGGTCCACACGCGGCCGGCAACCTCGCCGTCCTGTGTGAGCGGAGACGAGTAGCGGTCGAGGGTTCTTCCGTCCTTGAACTCGAGCGAATCGAAGCTCGTCTCAGCGGTGTCGTACAGCGGCTCCGTTCGCTCCACGAAGCCCTCCGGGTCAACGAGCTGCTTCGCTCCGTGGGCCCGCAGGAGTGACACCTCTCCGACGCTCAGGAGGTCGGGTGGAATCCTCCACATCTCTGCGTACCGGGCGTTCGCGTGCGTGACGCGCATGTCTCGGTCGACCACGAGAATGCCGTCCCCCGTCGACTCGATCGTCGAGCGGAAGAGCGTTTCGCGGGACCGCAGCTCCTCGTCCGCCGTCTTCCGGTCCGTAATGTCCGTGACGAAATCGAGGGTCGCGTTCCTGCCCTCCCATTCGAAGAGCACGGCGTTGATCTCGAGCCACCGGACGTCACCGCCACTCGTACAGATGCGGAAGTCGTAGCTGTTCGGCACGACCTCTCCCCGAATCCGGCGCTCGTACCGTCCCGTCACAACTGACCGGTCGTCCGGGTGGATCAGTTTACTGAATGGCAGGTTCTGGAGTTCGCTCACGGAGTGGCCGACAATCTCCGGGAACTTCGGGTTGAAGAAACGGAAGAGTCCGTCCTGGATTACGGCGATGCCCTCCTGCGCGTTCACCAGGACCTGGCGGTACTTCGCCTCCGACTCCTTGAGGGCCCGCTCCGCGTTCTTCTGTTCGGTGATGTCGGTGGCCACCTGCAGACGAACCCGACGCCCGTCCGGCCAGTCGATGAGCCGGTCGACGTGCCGATACCAGGTGCCCTCGTCATTGTCGTAGCGCTCCCAGACGGCCTTCGCTTCGACGTCTCGCGCAGTGAGCTGCGCGTTCGGGCACTCGGTGCAGGGAGAGCCTCTTCCGTAGAGAGCGAAGTAGCACTTCTCGCCGATGACATCCCCGACCTTCTCTCTCAGGCGGCCGTTCACGTAGAGCAGGTCGTACGTCTCCGTGTCGGCCACATGGATGAGGGCCGTGATGCCTCCGAAGATGGCGCCGAGCTCCAACGGTTCGACGGGCCCGGATGCGCCCGCGTTACCCGAACGGCCCATTGCTCCGGCCCTCTCCGGTCTGCTACCGGTCGGGCCCTGTCGCCGTCTCGCGTCCGACGTTCGTCTTGCCATCTCGCGCCTTCGCTCTGGTAGTGACGGCTTCTACCGGCCCGGGGCTTCCTGCCCCGTGAGTAGACGCCTGAAGCGTTCCATGTCCCCGAGCGGCTCCAGATCGGTATCTTCGGCCGCCCACGAAGGAAGCACACCGTCCAGCTCGAACGCCTCCTCGAGCTCCTTCAGTGCCTCCTCGTACATGCCCGCCTTGGAGTAGTAGCAGGCGAGGTGGTAGTGCGGCTCACCGTCCGAGGGGCTCATCGCCACGGCACGCCTGCCCGCATCGAACGCCTTCTCCCACTCCTCTTCGTCGCTCAATCGGTAGCCCTCCATGATGAGGGCGTCGTGCTTCCACATGTCGAACATGCGTCTGAGCTCTCCGATGGGGTCTTCGTGGTCGTCCACCCGGAGATCGCAGTATCGGTCACTGAGGCCCCCGTAGCCCCCGCCTTCGCGGACGACGAGTATCGCGGCCGACTGGACACCTCGCGAATCCCCTCCGGCCGCCTGACCTTCCTCAATCGCGCACACGAGCCGCTCGCCCAGGATGCCGTCGGTCTCTTCGAACGCTCTCGCCATGGCGTCGATCGTCTTCTCGCTCACGAGGATGTTTCCCTGGACGGAGTAGTTCTCGCCCACGCGGTGCCCCGCCCACGACATGCACGCAGTGCCGGTGTGCGCGGCGGCCACACCATTTGCGTTCACGAGGCCCACCTGCCTCTGCGCGCGCTCCTCATCTCCTCCGGTCAGGGTCGCGATCACGTCCGCCGGGACAACGCCCAGCTCAAGCATGTCGAGGCCCCGCGGTCCGTAGCTCATGTTCCCCATGGCCTGCGTCGCGATGGCGCCGACGCCCGCCCGCGCGAACGGTACCGCGGCCCCGACCGCGAAGAACTTCGACTGAACCGCCACGCCGAGGTCACCCGTGTCGGGGTCGTAGGCAACGATAGAGAAGGTCGCCACGGGCTGCTCCGCGCTCGCCTGCACCCAGATGCAGAGCGTCGCGACGCCCAGCAGCACGACACGAACGACTCGTCCTGCGCGCCCACGATGCAGACCGCTGCAACAACGGGGCCAGAATCCCATCCTCATCATGGCTATACCCTCCTGTGTCCGGGGTCTTTCGCCGCTTCATTGGCGATGACGTCAGATATGAGGGACTCGCTGGGCCCCTCTGCGAGCTCGCCCAGGAGCTCGCTGAACCACGCGTCAACATCGTTGCACTTCGCGGGCAGCTGCGTGGCGTCCCCCACGTAGAAGAGCTCTTCCAGCTTTTCGATGTCCTCGGGCGGGAGCTCGTAGTGCACGTAGCGCGTGTGGAAGCTGTGGTGGAGGGGCGAACGCGCGATCCGGAGCACCTCCACGAGCGGACGCAGAACGACCGCATGGTAGTACCCGATCGCCTCGATCGTGTTTCCTCTGTTGAGTTCCTTCTGAACGAACGGCCTGAACAGCTCGTAGAGCACCCCGTGCCTCGAAAGTCTCTCACGGAGTATTGCCGCATGTGCAGCCGGATCGACCGACTCGAGCGTGAGATCGCTCTCCTTGTCGAAGTAGATGCGCGGGCGACCGTGGATCTCTGGCTGCAGGAACCGGTCCTTGCCGCTCCCCCGCTCCATGACCACGAAGTCCAGAAGCAGGTACTCGCTCGCGTCCCGCAGCCGGTGGAAGACCTGGGAGTGCCCGTGCCACGTCGGCTCCGGCATGCGGAAGCTCAGGTCGACCGGAGACAGTTTCTCGACCGCGCTGAGGACCGCGTCCATAACCTCCTCGACGTGCCCGTCCTTGCAGAGCACCTGGAGGTCTATGTCGGACCACTCGTCTACCCTGTCGAACGCCGCCGCGCCTCCCTCCCACATCGCGAGCACATGCTGGGCGGGCTCGAGCGCACCCCTGAGCGCCGCGATCACGTCGGCGCGTCCAACCGACCTGCCAACCATACGGGACACCTCCTCGCTGCCCGGCTCGCCGGGATTCGAGCTTGCTGAAGTCCCTCAGGGGGAACTGTCACGCGAAGCGCTGTCCGTGAGGCCGTCGCGCCGGCACTACGCGTCCCGGCGGTCCGGATTCGCCAACCTGGTGCCGCCCGGGTGAGGCGGGGCGCCCGGGCGATCCCAGTCGAATGAGAACAGGCCGGCGTTCGCATCACTCTTGCCCTCGTGGGCTTCCCTGCTGGAGTAGCCGACACGGTAGCCGCAGTGAGCGCAGTACTTGTAGAAGGGGCAGGACGTCTCCATGGTCCCGCGGACCTTCTGATAGAGCGCGTTGTTCCACACGGCCCTGATGCCGCCATCCTCGATGACGTTGCCCACGGCCTCCTCCCATGAGAAATAGCACATGCGGGCCGTGCCGTCCGTGTCGATGATGAGCGTGTCCCACGGAAGGTAGCATCGCTTGCGGAAACCGGCGTCCTCGATGTCGGGTGGCAGGTGCAGAACGATGCCCAGGTCCTGGGCCACGACCCGGGTCTCGTCGAACATGCGCTTCTGTAGCTCCGGCTCGTCGAAGAGAGAACTCGATGAGCCAACCTCTCCTTCGACCGTCAGAAAGTGAACGTTCAGATCCTCTATGCCCATCCGGGCGGCGAGCCTCACGAGGTCCGGAAGCTCGTCGATGTTGTCCTTCATCGCGATCGCGTTGGCCTGCACGACCGGGCGGTCCACTCGGTGCCGCCGCTTCGCATCCACCACGGACGATATCGCGGTCAGCAGGTCGTCGAACTTGAGACCCCTTCGGAGCCGCTCGCACGTCTCGGCCGTCGCCCCGTCTATTGAGAAGGTGATCACGTCGAGCCTGCACTTCGCGATGAGGTGTTCGGCGAGCTCGGGTGTCAGGAGCGTACCGTTCGTCATCACATTGCAGCCGACCCCGGCGCGCCCTGCCAGCTCGAGCATCTCCGGCATGTCCTTGTTGAGGAGAGGCTCCCCGAGGCTGCAGAAGCGGTACTGGACCACCCACGGCGCGCTCTCCTCCAGAATCGCCTTGAAGAACGGCAGCTGGAGGTCGCCTGGGCCCTCGTTGTCGTAGTGAACGCAGCCCACACAGCGGAGATTGCAGCGGTGGCTGGGGATGAGATCGAGCATCCGCGGACCGGAACGGAGCCTCGCCGACTTGACGTACCGCTCGTACCGGTTCAGAAGCAGCTGGTTTCGCCGCGTACCCGAGAGCCTTGCGAACCGCCGCAGACGGAAAGCGGCGTCCCGGA
>JAUWRQ010000325.1 GCA_030610515.1 Candidatus Eiseniibacteriota bacterium
CCCGTCTGCTGAAGGTCAGTAGCTGCCGCGTCAGGGACGCCGCCTTCTCCGTCGCCATGACGATCTCCTTCAGGCCCGGCATGTCGCGGAATTCCTCCGGGAGTCTCACCATCAGGAGCTGGGCGTATCCCTGTATGGCCGTCAGGAGGTTGTTGAAATCGTGCGCGACACCACCCGCGAGCTGACCTACCGCTTCCATCTTCTTTGAATGGTGGTACTCGCTCTCGAGCTGCGCGCGCTCCTCGATGTCGCGTGCGCGCGCGATGGCGCGCGAGATGAGACCGGCGATGACCTCCAGCAACTGGATGTCCTCCGGCGTCCAAGCTCTCTCCTCCGAGCAGAGTTCGAAGCTCGCCCACCCCGCAACGGCTCTGTGCACGTTGATCGGAACCAGCAGGAGCGAACTGATGCCCTCCCGCCTGAGTGTCGCGGCCTCCTCCTCGGGCAGGGCCGAGACCGCGTCGATGCGAATGGTCTCGCCGTTGGCCATGGACTGGCGCCACCGGTGAAATTCCTCCAGAGGGTATCCACTCTCGGGCGGCGTCGTCTCGAAGCCCTCGGCCACCCATTCGTGGGTGAGGGTGGCGAGCCGCTCCTCCGTGCTCCGCGCAAGCACGCGAACCCTGTCGAGCGACCACGTCGTTCCCACCCTGGAGATGACGTCGTCGAACCGCGCCGTCGGAGCATCGTAGTCCTGGAGCAGCATCGACGAGATCCGATGCAGCAGAGCCTGATAAGACACCTGCCGCTTGAGCCGGTCGCGCACGAGGATGTTCATCTTCCCGACCCACAGAATCGTGGCCACCGAGACAAACAGGTCGAGGTCGTGGTCGGTGAGCTTCGGTTCCTGCGCCGCATCCTCGGCGAGCGTGCCGGCGACGAGCACTTGCTCTACGCGGCCGTTCCTAGTGGCGGGCGTCCAGACGAAGTGCGGGATGTCGAGGCCCTTCCTGACCGCCTCGAGCCACTCCGCGGGCGGGGAATCGCTGTTCACCACATGGTTCTTGGCAGTGACCAGCCTGGCGTCCGAGGGCAATGCGATCTCTGAAGGTGTCGTCTCGGGCGGATAGCCCAGCCATTCGACCGGTCTGAGCGTGTTGCCGTCGGGCGCGAGTTCGAGCACGACGGCCCGTTTCATCCAGAGCTCAGAGATGATCGACTTCAGCGCGATCCGGTAGAGCACCTTGATCGAGCGTGCGCGGCTGATGCTGTTCTGGAAGCCGGTGAGGAACTCGAACGCCTCGCGGGATCGCCTGACCTCCTGGGTGAGGTGCAGGACCTTGTAGTCGGCCCTGACGACCTCGCCACCCAGTTTTTCCAGGCGTGAGCGCAGACCCACAAGCTGCCGCTCGAGTTCCTCGCACCGCTCTTCCTTATGTGCAGCCGCTTCGCTCAAGCGCTAGTCCTCCGTCAGGACTATGAGCACTCCGGTCCAGTCGAGTGCGCGCGAGCCGCCCGCGAACGGAGCGATCTCGACGCCGGAGTAGAAACCCAGGAGCGGCATACGGGATCCGATCATCTCCTGGATGATCGTACCTTCCTCCGCGCCCGCTCCGCTGAACCCGGACGTGCGTCCCGCGCAGTCGATGTAGATCCCGAGGAACGGGTCCTTTCCATCGATCTCGTTCAGAATGCTCGCCGACATTGTCCTCGCAGACGAGATCATGTGCTCGTTGGAGCGCCTCATGATCTGGACCTTCTCTCCCAGTCCGAAGTCGGACTCGAACAGGATCAGGGATCCGTCGTCGGGATTCGCTGCAGCGATGAGTCTGTTGACGTACTCGTTCTCGTTGAAGTCGCCGTAGGGGTCCTTGCCGTGGTTGGCGCCGAGCGTCACGAGCAGCGAGTACTGCTGCCAGTCCTTCGCCGCGCCGCTCCCGATGATGTCCTCGATCACATCGAGCGCCGGACGGCCGTCGAGCTCACGCACGACGGGCCCGTCGATGCTCGTGATCGTGTGGTAGTCGCTGGCGGGCTCGCAGCCGTGGCTGATGGCGTGGTGAACCGAGCAGTCGCCCGAGATGACGAGCCCGACGGCGTGCTGAGTCAGCGCGTTGCCGTCGGCGAACACGTGCGAACCGCTCCACTGGTAGTCCCGCAGCATGCCGCCACCGAGCACGGGCGCGTGCGGTCCGTCGAGGCCCTTCTCGATGCCACGTATGAGCTGGCTGGCGAGATTGACCGAGAGGGGCTGCGCGTTCTTGATCGAGTCGTAGAACAGGAGGATGGCCTGAGCGTCCTCCTCGCTCTTCCCCGCGAGCATGCGTCCTAGCTCTTCACCGGCGTCCTGCTCGCCGCTGTTGAGGCCGCCAATGGCCACCGAGTCGAACCTGATCCGGCCCGAAGAGACCACGGCAACGCCGGCCTCGTAGCCGCCGTACCCCGTGCCCTCGTTCGAGATGACGCCGACGGCCGTGCCGCCGATCAACGTTGCCCCGTTGACCACCTCCTGGACCGCGTCCAGGACCGCTATCGGGTCGTGATTCCCTCCGCAGAAGGCGAGCGCCAGGTCGCACTTGTTCGCCGACGCGTTGGCAAGCGCCTTCTCGGCGGCGCTGCGGCCGGCGACGCTTGAGTCTGTCGTGTCGACGTAGCCCACACCTGATCTGACGTCTCTCATGTCCACTCCCTTGCTC
Source organism: Candidatus Eiseniibacteriota bacterium (assembly GCA_030610515.1). Taxonomy (GTDB): domain Bacteria; phylum Joyebacterota; class Joyebacteria; order Joyebacterales; family Joyebacteraceae; genus WJLY01. Next base: position 2,637 of record JAUWRQ010000325.1, read on the forward strand.
GGTCGGCGCGTCCGGCG
>JAUWRQ010000061.1 GCA_030610515.1 Candidatus Eiseniibacteriota bacterium
GCCTCCTCGAAGTTGTACTTCGAGAACTCGACCTCGTACTGCTTCTGGAGCTCGCCGAACTTGACCCCCGGCGCCCACTCGAGGTCGAAGAAGCTGTCGACGCCCTGAAGGAAAGTCGCGATCCGGCCGAGGCCGTAGGTGATCTCGGAGGAGACGACGTCGAGCTCCAGCCCTCCCGCCTGCTGGAAATAGGTGAACTGCGTAATCTCCATCCCGTCGATCCAGACCTCCCATCCCAGCCCCGCGGCACCCAAGGTCGGGGACTCCCAGTCGTCCATCACGAGCCTCATGTCGTGCTTCCCAAGCTCGATGCCGATCGCCCTGAGGCTCTCGAAGTAGACGTCCAGGACGTCCGCGGGCGCGGGTTTCAGGAGAACCTGGTACTGTAGAAACTGCTGCATCCGTATCGGGTTCTCGCCGTACCGCCCGTCCTTCGGGCGGCGCGACGGCTCGACGTACGCGGCCCTCCACGGCTCCGGTCCCAAGCACCGGAGGAACGTCGCGGGGTTAAACGTGCCTGCGCCGACCTCGGAGTTGTAGGGCTGGACCACGACGCATCCGTAGTCCGACCAGTACCGCTCGAGGTTCAGGATGATATCCTGGAACAGCATGTGTTCAGTTCTCTTCCTTGTTGTCAGGCGTCGCTCCGGCCCGCGAGCGCCTGGCCCTCTCGAGTGATTCGAGCACCGACTGAGAACGAAGTCTGAGCGAGAGCCCCGAGTGACGTTCCAGAAGCGCCAGGAGCGCTCTCCCGACGTCGTCCCGGAGCCGATCGGGGAGCATCCGGAATCGGGTCGCCGGCTCCTGAGCGCGCAGGTCCCGAAGGACCTCCACGACATCCTCGTCGTACTCGGCGCGGGGTTCTTCGCAGCTCCCGCACACCACGCCGCCGTCCTCCACGGAGAACGTAGAGCCCGCGCCGGCGGCGCGACCACAGACGACACAGCGATCGAGCACTGGAGCATATCCGAGCCGATCGGCGAGCGAGAGCTCAAACCTCCACAGCTCCGCTTGGAGATCTTCCTCGGGGTGCGAGTCCAGCTCACCGAGCGTCCCGCACAAGGCGTCGAACAGATCGGGATCCGGCGCCTGCTCCGCAACGAGCCTGTCAACGAGTTCGAGCGCCACGGCGGCGTACGCCTGCCGATCGATGTCCCGCCGAAGCCGTCGGAACTCGCGCTCGGGCTCAGCCTGCGACACGAGCGACAGCCCACGACCCGCCCGCAGGTAGAAAACCACCCCGGACACAACAAACGGATCCAGGGCAGCTCCCAGGCGCCCTCCTCCCCTCCGCACTCCCTTGGCGATCAATCGTACTTTGCCATGGTCGCGAGTATAGCACACCACGACGCCGCTCGTCTCACCGACGGGGTGACGGCGAAGCACGATCGCCCTGGACTTGACGGGCGGCACGAGAGCCTCCTACGTCAGCCGGTCGATGAAGGCGCTCGCCAGGCCGAGATACACGAGGATCCCTATCACGTCGTTCAGCGTGGTGACGAACGGGCCCTGCGCGACGGCCGGGTCGACACCGACGCGCCTGAGCGCGAACGGCATCACCGTCCCCAACGTCGCTGCGACCAGAATGACGATTGCGAGGGAGCCTCCGACGATCGCCGCGAGACCCCAGTCCCGGAGCCAGAATCCAACGATGAGATGCACCGACGCGCCCAGGATCAGAGCGTTCGTGAGGGCGATGCGCCACTCGCGCAGAAGCCTCGCTCCGGTCTCACCCGCGAGGCCCCGCTCGGTGCGCATGCTGCGGACGATGATGGTCGACGTCTGCAATCCGACGTTCCCGCCCATCGCGGTGATGACCGGCACGAAAAACGCGAGCGCCAAGACCTTCTCGAGTGAGAACTGGAAGTACCGCATGACCGTGGCCGAGCCGAGGCCTCCGAGCGCCCCGATCACGAGCCACGGAAGGCGGATGCGGGAGACCCTGAGAGTGGAGTCCTCATGCAGCTCCTCATCTCTCGTACCGGCCATGAGGCTGATGTCCTCGTCCGCCTCCTCATGGATGACGTCGATGATATCGTCGACCGTGATCCTCCCGACGAGCACGCCCGCGTGGTCAACGACCGGCAAGGCCACGAGATCGTACCTCTCGAAGAGCTCCGCGACGTCTTCCTGGTCGGTCTCGGCGGTCACAGACACGACGTCGGGAGTCATCACGTTCTCGACCTTCGTGCCGGATCTCGCAAGCACGACGGACGTGAGCGGAAGGACTCCCTTCAGGCGCCTTGCGGAATCGGTCACGTAGACGTTGTGGATCTCGTCTATCTCGTCGGCCGCGGAGCGAAGGACCTCGATCGCCCTGTCGACGGTGGCGTCCTGGTGAACGAAGACGACCTCTGACGCCATGATGCCGCCGGCCGACTCGTCGGTGTACTTGAGGAGTTCCTCGACGTCGCGCCTGTGTTCGGCCGCAAGCGCGGAGAGAACCTCCGCCTGCCTGGACTCGTCCAGCGAGCCCACGACGTCCGCCGCGTCGTCCGACGGAAGCTCCGTGGCGATGTCCGCGATCTCCGGGGCCTCAAGAAGCTCGAGAACGTCTTCGAGAACCTGCTCGTCGAGATTGATGACGACGTCCGCCGCGAGCTCCGCATCAAGCTCGGCCAGGACGCTCTTGAGCTTCTCTCCGGGGAGCGCGCCGACCGCCGCGGCGATGTCCGCGGGATGCCGCCCCCGGAGCGCCTCCGCGATGACGGAGGGCTGGGCCTCAGGATCGAACACGATCTCGGTGCCTTCGGGCCTTTCGGTCACCGTACCTCCGGCGCTGGGAACCGCGGTGCGCCGACCGCGGCAGGGGGCGCGTCCTTCGAAAGCCCCGGCTCCGAGGCCGGGCCACGGAACGCGTGGGTCAGTCTGTGTCTTCGCTGGAACCGTTCGTGGCCATCGCTCCGGCGGAGATGATGTACTTGAGCCCCTCCTCCGCCGAGATGTTCAGCGGTATGACCTCGTCCTCGGGAACGAGCAGGAAATACCCGGACGTCGGGTTCGTCGTCGTCGGGAGGAAGACGGCCACCATCTTACGGCCGAGTTTCTCGTCGATCACCGGCGAGCCCTCGGACGTCTGGAACGCCATACTGTATGTACCCTTCTTCGGGAAGCTGACCAGGACGACCTTCCCGAAGCTCGTCCTCTTCTCCTGCAGGAGCATCGCGAACATCTGCTTCGTGGTCCGGTAGATCCAGCGGAGGATAGGGATCCGTTCGACGAGGAGTTCGCCGGTTCGGATGAGTCTCCTCCCGAGAATATTGCTCGCGAGAGCCCCGATCACGATGATGATGAGAAGGAGCGCGACGAGGCCCACGCCGGGGACGCTGTACCCGAGATACAGCTCGACGTACCGTCCGAGGATCAGGTCGAGTCCGGTGAAGAGGCGCCAGAGCACGAACGCACTGATCACGGCGGGCAACAGGACCACCAGCCCCGTGAAGAAGTACCTTCGCAGATGCCGCCAGAACGCGTGCCCACCGCCCGTCGCGTGCTGCGGGCTCTCGGCCCCGGGCGCTGCTACTGGGCGCCCCTCTCTGCCTTCCATCGTCTCCTCACTCTCACTTTGCCTATGCGCGTGGCGCTCGCGGACACGACCCTCATCTCGAGACCGGCGACCACGGCTTCGTCCCCGGGCTCGGGGATCCTACCCAGCGCCTGAAGAACGAGCCCCGCGATCGTGTTGTAGTCGCCCTCCGGGAGATCCACGCCCAGCGCGTCCTCCACGGCGTCTATCTCAGCCCGTCCATCCAGCATGAACAGGCCGTCGTCGATCTGCTTGATGAGCGACTCGCGGACGTCGTACTCATCCTCTATCTCACCGACGAGTTCCTCGAGAAGATCCTCGAGAGTCACGACACCGGCGAGGCTTCCGTGCTCGTCCACGACGACGGCCATGTGCTGACGTCTCGCCTGGAGCTCCCGGAAGAGCTCGTCGCACGTCTTCGTCTCGGGCACGTGCGAGAGCGGTCTCACGATCGTCGACACGGGCCGTTCTTTCGGCACGTCCAGGAGATCTCGTGAGTGTACCATGCCGTCGATCACGTCCCTGTCGGCCCCGTAGACGGGCAGGCGCGAGAATCCGTGCGCGCGGACGAGCTCGCAGGCGTCGCCGACGGAGGCGTCATGCGACAGCCCCACGATGTCCGTCCTTGGAACCATCACCTCCTCGACGCTGGTCAGGGCGAACTCGAAGATGCCCGATATGAGCTTCGTCTCCTGCTCGTCGACGGCGCCGGACTTCTCGCCCTCGCTCGTGAGCAGGATCCGGAGCTGGTCCTTCGTCAACCGCTGTCGCCACGTCGCCGACTTGACGCCGACGAACTTGAGGAGAAATCTCGCGAGCCCGGTGATCACCCAGATGATCGGGAAGAAGAGCCAGTAGAACACGCGCAGAGGATGGATGACCCTGAGCGTCACGACGTCCGTCAGCCGTCGTCCGACGACCTTCGGGATGACCTCGCCGAACACAAGAAGGGTAGACGTCACGACGATGGTCGAGAGGACACCGACGACTGCCGGCGCCCCCCCGTCGAGCGCCCTCGCGAACGTCCACGAGACGAGCGACGACGTCATGACGACGGCTATGTTCGTGCCGACGAGCGTCGTGCCGAGGAGCCTGGACGGATCGGCGACGAACCGCTCGAGAGCGTGCGCGCCGGCCTTCCCCTTGTCGAGCCAGTGCTCCAACCGTATCCAGTTGACGGAGACGAGCGCCGTCTCCGACCCGGAGAAGAACGCCGACAGCACATGTCCGACTGCCACGAGTGAGAGTATCAGCACTTCCTGTCAGCTACTCCTTCTTGTCTTCGTCCGCGCCGAGGTCTTGCTGCCTGACCACGCGAACGCGCTTGACCCGTTGCTCTTCCACCGATTCCACGGTGAACTCGAGTCCCGCCCGCTCCATCTTCTCGCCCTCGGAAGGGATGCGACCGAACGCTTCCATGAGATAACCGCCCAGGGTCTCGACGTCCTCGCTCTCCAGGACCACACCGATCTCGTCCGCCAGATCATCGAGTCTCACGACGCCGTCCGCGATGACGGTGCTGCGATCGATGACCCGGATCAGCGGCTCGTCTTCCCCGTCATACTCGTCGCGTATCTCACCCACGATCTCCTCGATCAGGTCCTCGAGAGTAACGAGCCCCGCCGTCCCTCCGTACTCGTCGACGATGATGGCTATGTGTATGCGCCTGTGCTGAAGCTCGCGCAGAAGGTCGCCCGCCTTCTTGCTCTCTGGTGTGTAGTACGCGGCCCGCACGAGCTGCGGGAGACGGACGCCTGACGAATCCGAGATGTCCGTCTTGAGGAGGTCCTTCACATAGAGGATGCCCACGATGTGATCGACGTCCTCGTGGAACACGGGAATCCTCGAGTGCCCCAGCTCCTTCGCCTTCTCGACGACCTCGGAGATAGAGAGCCTATCCTCAATGCATCCCATGTCGACTCTCGGCACCATGATCTCCCGGACGACCGTATCGCCGAATTCGATGACGCTGTCGATCATGTCCCGCTCATCTTCCTCGAGGGTTCCGCGCCTACCCGAGAGCTCCACGATCGTCCGAAGCTCTTCGGACGTCACAAACGGACGCTCCACGTCGACGAGCCTCCTCCGTATGGAGGAATCGATTGCATCCATGACGCTGACGATCGGCGCGAAGACACGCAGCGTCGTCGAAATGAGCGGCGCGTTGCGTGTCGCCACCGCCATGTTCCGCTGCATCGCGTACATCTTCGGAGCCACTTCGCCGAGGAGAAGAATGACGAACGTCAACACCCCTACCTCCAGCGCGATCGTCGCGCCGGACGAGTAGCCTCGCGCTGCGCTCAGGTGGAGCGCGGCGAGCGCCCCGAGCGAACCCGTGGCCACGTTGACGAGCGTGTTGCCGATGAGGATGCCGATCAGCAACCTCTCCGGGTCGCGCGCCAGCCGCCGGACGCGGCTCTTCTCCGCGAGCGCCTCAAGGTCGAGGCGAGACAGCGAGAGGAACGCCGTCTCTGAGCCCGAGTAGACACCGGACAGATAGAGAAGGATGGCGAACCCTGCGAGTGCGAGGATGATCGGGATCAACTGCGCGCCCTTCCCGCGTCGGCGATCAGCCGAACGTACCTGTTTTCCAACCGCCTCATTGCCGACCGCTCGGCGGACTTCTCGTGGTCGTGCCCCAAGAGATGAAGCAGCCCGTGCGCCGTCAGCTTCAGTATCTCACGGTCGAACGGCCGCCGAAACCTCCGCGCCTGAACGGCCGCCCGGTCGACCGAGATGACGACGTCGCCAAGCAGTGTCTCCGGCCCGTCGAATCGCTCGTCCTCCGCCCCGGTGAAGGCGAGCACGTCGGTCGGCCGGTCGACGTTCCTGTACTCGCGGTTCAGGCACCGGATGTCCTCGTCTGTCGTGAACACGACGGACGCGTCGCTGTCTTCGTGTGAGTAGTCTCGTAGGATCACGTCAATGAGGCGGCGAACCGCGCGCGTGTCGACCCGCGCCCTGCCGCGGGTGACGATGCTAACCGCCATTGCTGCTCCCGGGTCCTTCGCTTTCCGGTGGCGTGCCGTTCGCGGCGCGCTCGCCGGACGTCGAGCCGTCGCTCGTGGAACCTCCGCCCTCTCCGTTGGACGCGTCCCCTTCCTGGTCCGGGTACTTGACTCGCTGGTGGTACATCCCTACCAGCACGCGGCAGAACGCGTCGC
>JAUWRQ010000120.1 GCA_030610515.1 Candidatus Eiseniibacteriota bacterium
CGAAGGGGAAGGCGCCGGACGTCCTCGTCATGACCGCAACGCCGATCCCGAGAACGCTGGCGCTCACTGTCTACGGCGATCTGGATGTCTCCGTTCTGGACGAGTTGCCGCCCGGGCGCACGCCGGTCACGACCGCCGTCCGCGACGAGGCGGGGCGGGAGCGCCTCTACCGGTTTCTCAGAGCGGAGATGACGGAGGGGAAACAGGTCTTCATCGTCTACCCGCTCGTCGAGGACTCGGAGACGGTTGAGCTTGCCGCCGCGACGGCCATGTACGAGAAGCTCCGGACTCAGGTCTTCAAGACCTTCTCGCTCGGGCTCGTCCACGGCAGGATGAGCCCCGAGGAGAAGGACGCGGTGATGGACCTGTTCCAGGGCGGCGACATCGATCTCCTCGTGTCCACGACGGTCGTCGAGGTGGGCGTGGACGTTCCCAACGCGACGGTGATGGTCGTGGAACACGCCGAGCGGTTCGGTCTGGCACAGCTCCACCAGCTGCGAGGCCGCGTCGGACGCGGAAGCCACAGGTCCTACTGCGTCCTCATGGTCGGGACCGGGGCCTCCGACGACGCGCGCGAGAGAATCCGGATCCTCGCGGAGACGAACGATGGATTCGTGATAGCCGAGAAGGACCTCGAGCTCCGCGGCCCCGGCGAGTTCCTTGGAGTCCGGCAGCACGGGCTTCCGCGTTTCGCCGTCGCGGATCTCGGGCACGACTCGAGGCTGCTCGTCGAGGCGAGAGAGGATGCGTTCGGTTTCCTGGATGAGGACCCATTGCTCGAGAGCGCTGAGGGGGCCGCGATACGCGATGCCGTTCGCAGGAGGTTCCGAGGCAGAGCCGATTTCATGGACGTTGGATAGACTGAAGGAGGGTATCGATGACGAGGGACGAGTGTCTGGAGCTGGTCAAACAGAACTGCGGCAACAAGAACCTCCTCAAGCACATGCTCGCCACCGAGGCCGTGATGGCGGCGCTTGCGGGGAAGTTGGGGGAGGATGAGAGCGCGTGGGCTACGGCGGGGCTCGTTCATGACCTCGACTACGACGAGACCGCGGATTCACCGGAGAGACACGGACTCGTGTCTGCCGAGATGCTGTGTGCGGAGGGGTTCTCCGATGAGATCGTTCACGCGGTGAAGGCTCACAACGCTCATGTCCCCCGCAAGAGCACGATGGACCGCGCTCTCTACGCGAGCGACCCCGTGACGGGACTCATCGTGGCGGCCGCGCTCATGCATCCCACGAAGAAGCTCTCAGGGCTTGATGTCGACTTCGTGATGCGGAGGTTCGGGGAGAGGCGTTTCGCGGCCGGTGCCGACCGCGACCAGATAGCCACCTCGAGCGAGTTGGGGCTTCCACTCGAGGAGTTCATTGGTATCGCGCTTTCGGCCATGCAGGGGATAAGCGACGAACTGGGGCTCTGACGAACAGGGGTTTCAGCAGAGGAGCTTCTCGGCGGTGGCCCGGGGCTCCAGTAGAGGAGTTCCTCGGCGCCGGCCCGGGGCTCTAGTAGAGGACCTTCTCTGGGTTCATCCTCTTCCCGTTCTTCTTGACCTCGAAGTGCACGTGCGGGCCCGTGCTCACGCCTGTCGTTCCGACCTTGCCGATCTGCTCGCCGCGCTTCACGTTCTGGCCCCTGTTGACCAGTATCTTCGAGCAGTGGCCGTAGAGCGTCTCGTAGCCGTTCGGGTGCTCGACGATGATCGCCCGGCCGTATCCGCCCTTCCAGCCGACGAACTTGACGCGTCCGCCCAGAGCCGCGCGGATCGGTGTGCCGCTCCTGGCGGCGATGTCCAGTCCCGTGTGCATCATCCGTCGGCGGTAGACGGGGTGAAGCCGGCTGCCGTACCGGGAGGAGATGCGGCCGTGCACCGGCCACGCGAACCGGAACAGCTGCTCCAGAGCGCCCGAACCCGGCACGAAGAGCTTGAGGCCGATCGTGAGCCTGTCGATGTCGACGCCTGGATTCGCGTTGACGAGGCCGGTCATCTCGACGCCGTACTTCCTGCAGATGCCGTCGATCGTGTCGCCTCTCTTCACGCTCACGTACGTGCCGTCGGTGTCGGGGATCTCGAGCATTTGCCCCGGCCTGAGGTAGCGCGCGCTCGGGAGATCGTTCATCGCAACGATCGTCTCGATCCGCACGTGGTACTTCTTCGCTATGTTCCAGAGACACTCGCCGCGCGCCACGGCGTGCCGGACGATCGTGGGAGCGCCCTTCTTGGCCTTGCCGTTTCCACCGATCGGCGCGTCCTTGGCGATCGGATAGAGGAACTCGAGTGATCTGTCCCAGTGCCTGTCCCGCGAGTAGAGAAGGGGCAGGCGGACCTCGGTCTCCCTGCGGGGCACGCGCGCGTAGCTCGCGCTGTTGGCGCTCGCGAGGAGATCCATGTCGATGCCCCTGCCGGCCGCGATCGCCTCGATGTCCTCGCCCGCAGCGGCGACGTGGTCGTAGCTCGCCGCGTCGTCCGGGACCGGCGTGACGACGCCCAGAACCTCGAAGCTCGGCCTCAGGTAGTCGTCACCCGGCTCGGCGAGAACACGGCCCCACGGTGAGAGCATGACGAGCATAGGCGAACGGGGGTTCAGCTCGACGGCAGGCAGACTCACCGTCCTGTCGACCACGAACCCTGAGGCCACGACGAGGAGCGCCACGAGAACGGACAGTATGGAATAGAACCGCGCGGTCTCCGGCAGTCTGTTGAACTGCGCGAGGATCGCGGACGGTGAGAGAATCTCTGTTCGGTTGCGCGCATTCATAGTTAACTTGGAAATATAGGGGCCTCACGACGCGCTGTCAATACTCTCATGCATGGGCCTGGAGCGTCCAAACGGCCCCAGGATACGGGGTTTCTTCCCGTGTCCCGGGGCCGCAGGCTGCCAGCCCGCTGACTACAGGACCTGGAACGTGAATCCCAGCGAGAGTGTCTGCTTGTGGCGGACGCTGTCGTCGACCTCCTTGTCGTAGAGCAGCTGCATGTAGAGGTTGACCAGGAGGTGATCGGTGACGTTCGCCTTCAGCGTGTTCTCCCAGTTAATGTCTATGCCCTTCCAGTCGTCGCCGCCCTCCAGGCCCGCCAGTTCGTCTTCCTCCGAGCTGTAGAGCGCCTCGTACGCCGTGAGTTCACTCAGGAACAGGACCTTGTCGTGGGCTCAGGGAGTGCGGAAGAGAGACACCAGCTCCACGCCCGCGTCGGTGGTCACGGTCGTCGCCTTCCCGTCGCCCTCCTCGATCGCGGCCTCTCGGACAACGTGCTGCTTGAGCGCGCCGCCGATCCTGACGGACAGCTCCCGTCGCTCGTCCTTGATGAACATGCGCGCGACCCCGAAGCTCTCCGTGAACACCGCCGGATTGAGTTCCCTCTTGTTTGCTGGGTCGCTCTCGTCGAGGAACTGGGTCTCGACCCGGGCGCCTGCGAAGGGATCTACGGCCCATCCGTGCGTGAGCCGCACGACCGTGTCGAAGTCGACGAGGTCGGTAGATTTCACGGGCTTCCGCCATCTGTTGGTTTCCGGATCCTGGCTGTGCGTCTGGCCGAAAGCGAGCTTCAACGACGACGACAGGTGGTACGTGGGCGCCAACTGGCTCTCTGCGAGCGTGTTCCAGGATGCCGCCCACGAGGCGGAGCCTCCCTCGCTCCCCGCCCAGTTGTCGCTGTAGGCGTTCTGGGTCAGTGTGAGGTTGAGTTCCGACGACACGGACAAGCCGCCGACGTCGAGCGAACCGTCGTCTTCGGTCTGCTCTGCCGCGGCGGCGCCTGCGAGCGTCAGAGCGGCCAGGACGGACAGGAACAGCAGTCTCGGCTTCATGAGAACCTCCCTTTTCATCCTCTTCCTCGGCCGCTGCGTTCATCGGCGCGGTCGCCACCCGTATCCTCTTCCGGATCGGTGCGTTCATCGGCGCGGTCTCTACCGTCAAGACGAGGCCGCCCGGAGAACGGACGACCTCGTCCTGATGGATTCGGAGCGGTGGATCCGGCCGCGCTCTGGGGTTGCGTGCGTGTTGCGGCGGCCGAAAGCAGCCTGAGCTAGGCTGCTACTCCCAGCTGTGAGGTGCAGAACGGGCAACGCGCCGCCTTGATCGGAATCGCGGAGAAGCAGTGAGGGCACTCCTTCGACGTCGGTTCCTCAGGCGGTGCCTCCTCCTTCCCGTGGCAGTGAACTGCCACTCCTGCGTGACGGCGCAGAGCTACTCCTTGATCATGTGAACGTCGAGCTGAGGGAACGGTATCGAGAGTCCGGCGTTCGGGATGGCCTTGTAGATGCCCTTCGTGATGTCGCCCTTCACCGTCCAGTAGTCCGCCGTGTTCGCCCACGGCCTGAGCTGCAGGTTCACCGACGAGTCCGCAAGCTCGGTTATCACCACCGCGGGTTCCGGGTCCGGGAGTACGAGGTCGTGGGCCTTCATGAGCTCCATGGCGACTCTCACCGCCTCGTCGACGCTATCCCCGTAGGCGATGCCAACCGACACGTCGACGCGGCGCGTGGGCATGCGGGTCGCGTTGATGATGGGGCTACCCCATACCTGCGCGTTGGGGATCGTGATGAGCTGGTTGTCCGGGGTCAAGAGTTCCGTCGCCATGATGCCGACCGCCTTGACCTTTCCCGTCATCCCATTAATGGTCACGACCTCACCAATGTCTATGGGGCTGAGTGACGCGATCCACGTTCCGGAAGCCACGTTGTTCACGGTGTCGGACATCCCGAAGCCGAGAACGAGGCCAACGATGGCCGACAGACTCACGAGGATCGAGGAGACTGTGATCCCGAGCGCTGACAGGACGATCAAGAGAACGAGTACGTAGAGCAGGGCTCCGAAGAAACGGCCCAGGAACTCGATGAGTATGTCCGAGAGCTTCGACTTCCTGAGGGAACGCTTGAAGAAGCCGATCACGATTCTCGCGGCGACCAAGCCGACGACCAAGATCGCGGCGGCCGTCACGACCTGGAGTATCGTGACCGACGTGTGTGGGATGGTGGCGTCCCAGTTCATGTGAGCTTCTCCTTCCGAATGCCGGGAGTTCGCCTGCACTCGCGCCAGGCTTCCCCGGCGTGTGCGCTCCCGCCGGTGGGCACGGCCTCGTCGATCGGCGGCGAAGACAGAACGCAAGGCACCTTGGATGCGTGGGCGAAGGGTAGGTTGCATCCGACCGGGAAGTCAAGTTGACAGCCCGGGCCCACGCTCCACGAGGCGCGGCCGACACTCCACGAGCCATGGCCCGCGCTCCACGAGGCGCGGCCGACACTCCACGAGCCATGGCCC
>JAUWRQ010000303.1 GCA_030610515.1 Candidatus Eiseniibacteriota bacterium
CGTTCGCCACGAAGCCTCCGAAGCTCGCGGCGTAGCTGCAGGAAGGTCCGCGAGGAAAGGTCCGCGGAGCGTTTGCGCAGGGATCTCGAGCTTACAAGGAGTCCGGGCTCGCGATGGCTGCGGGCGCCGGGGACTCCAAGTATGTGAGGAGCCGGGCGGTCTGCCGCCCGGCTCCGGCCTTACTCGCGCTTCTCAGAAGCCGTGTGTCTCAGGGGACTTACCGCTTGACACGGCCTCCTGAAAGCATATAATCTCTAGGTTTGAGGCAAAGATAGCGGGTGAGGTGCGCCCGGGAAGCATGGGAGGACGTCTTGAGCTACGCGATTATCAGGAGCGGCGGCCTTCAGTATCGAGTGGCCGAGGGCGACACCGTTCGCGTGCCGAGGGTCAAGGGCGACGTCGGTCAGGAGTTGACGATCGATGAGGTCCTCGCTGTTAGCAGCGGCGGGAAGCTCACGGTCGGCACGCCGCTCGTGGACGGCGCGAGTGTGTCGGCCGAGGTCGTCGGACACGGTCGGGGTAAGAAGATCATCGTGTTCAAGAAGAAGCGGCGCAAGGGCTATCAGGTGAAGAAGGGGCATCGCCAGGACTACAGCGAGCTCCGCATCACTGGAATAGCTTCGTAGAACCGAGCGACCGCGCTCAGCGGGAAGGTGGTGCGACGTGGCACACAAGAAGGGTGTAGGCAGCTCCAGGAACGGGCGCGACTCCCATTCGCAGCGTCTGGGGGTAAAGCGCTTCGGCGGCCAGTTCGTGCGCGCAGGGACGATCATCCTGCGGCAGCGCGGAACGAAGGTCTACCCTGGAGAGAACGTCGGCAGGGGCGGGGACGACACGCTCTTCGCGAAGAAGGACGGACACGTCAAGTTCGAGCGTTGGGGACGGACGAGGAAGCGCGTCAACGTGCAGTAGCACGAAGGGGCGGACGTCCAGGTGGCACAAGAACGAGCGGATCGGGAACAGGTGGAGCGTGGGGACGGTGAGAGCGCTTCCCGGACGCCATTAGGACCGATGGGCTTGAGCAAAGGGGTGACAGGGCACGGCCGCGGCCGCCCTTGGCGCCCCTCTCTCTTTGGCCCCTCCGGTGGAAGGCGACAGAGGAGCCGACAGCTCAGGAGGTGCACACCAGAATGAAGATCACTTGGCTCGGACACTCGTCGTTTCTGGTTGAGGCGGAAGACGGCACACGAATCGTCACAGACCCTTTCGAATCCGGCTCGTATGACGGCGCGGTCGGCTACGCCCCGATCGACGAGCGCGCCGACATCGTGACCATCAGCCACGACCACGCGGACCACAACGCGGTCGACACGCTGTCGGGTGATCCGGAGGTTATACGCGGCACCGACGAACACAGCATCAAGGGTGTTTCGATACGCGGGGTGAATACGTTCCACGACGAGAACAAGGGCCAGGACAGGGGCAGGAACACCGTCTTCGTAATGGACATTGACGGGCTGACGCTCGGACATCTCGGCGACCTCGGCCACGTTCTCTCGGAGGAGGAGGTCGCGGTGCTCGGGCACGTCGACGTGCTCCTGGCGCCGGTCGGAGGCTACTACACGATCGGCCCGGAGCAGGCGAAGGAGGTCGCCGAAAGCGTGGGCGCGAAGGTGATCATACCGATGCACTTCAAGACGGACGCCCTGGGCTTCCCCATCCAGCCGGTCGACGATTTCCTCAAGCTGATGGATCACGTCGAGCGCACGGGATCGAGGAGCATCGACATAGGAAAGGCCGATCTGGGCGATTCGCCCAAGGTCATCGTCCTCGACTACGAGTAACTCTGTCCGGAGTCCTCAGAGGTTCACTCAATGGGTTCCAAGGTCGTTGGCGTCGTGCCTGCGCGGCTCGGCTCGTCACGGTTTCCCGGCAAGGTGCTCGAGCAGGTCGGCGGGAAACCGCTGGTGATGCACGCGTTTGAGCGGCTGTCCGAGGCGTCGCGCGTGCAGCGCGTCTTCATCGCGACTGACAGCGCCGCAGTCGTGCGAGAGGCCTCGCGATTCGGAGCAGAGGTGGTCCTTGTCACGGAGCCCTGCGCCACCGGGACCGATCGAGTGGCCGCGGCGCTCCGCGAGGAGCAGTTCGACATCGCCGTCAACCTCCAGGCGGACCAGCCGCTCATCTCACCTTCGGATATCGACCGCGCCATAGACGCTCTGGAACTCGACGAGTCGCTCGATCTCACAACGATCGCGTTTTCGGATTCCGATGCGGCCGCGTTCGAGAACAGGGACGTCGTGAAAGTCGTGGCCGACGACGCTGGCCGGGCTCTCTACTTCTCGCGCGCGCCGATTCCGTCCGCCAAGGCGGGGACGGAGTCAAAGACCTTGTTTCTCCACCACGTTGGGATATACTGCTTCCGTCGTGCTTCGCTTTCGCGGTTCGCGGCGCTTCCGCCGGGCGACCTCGAACGGCGCGAGTCGCTCGAGCAACTGAGAGCGCTCGAGGCAGGCATGAGGATGGGTCTGGTGCTCCGTGAGGGGGCGCTCCCCGAAGTGGACAGACCGTCTGACATCAGCAAGATAGAGAGGCTCCTGCGCGGGCAGCAGCAGTAGCCGCAGGAAGCCGCGTTCTCCAAACCGCACTCGGAGGGCACGCTCGCAATGGCCAAGTACATCTTCGTGACGGGCGGCGTCGTCTCCGCGCTGGGCAAGGGGATCGCCGCCGCTTCGATCGGGTATCTCCTCAAGAGCAGGGGGCTGCGCGTTACTCTGCAGAAGCTGGATCCCTACCTGAACGTCGACCCCGGCACGATGAGTCCCTTCCAGCATGGAGAGGTGTTCGTCACCGACGACGGGGCGGAGACGGACCTCGACCTCGGCCAC
>JAUWRQ010000333.1 GCA_030610515.1 Candidatus Eiseniibacteriota bacterium
CGGACTCACGAACGTCGCGCCGGCCTTCGCGGCCAACAGAGCCTGGTTCGCCGAGAAGACGAGCGTGCAGTTCGTCTTGATGCCCAGCTCCTTGAGCATGCGGAGCGCCTTGACGCCCTCGATGGTCATCGGGACCTTGACGATGACCCACTCGTGGATCTGCGCGAGCTTCTTCGCCTCCTCCACCATGCCCTCGGCATCGGGGCTCACGACCTCCGCGCTCACGGGGCCCTGGACGATCTCGCAGATCTCGCGGATGATGTCCTCGAACTTGCCTTCCTCTCGCGAAACGAGAGTGGGGTTGGTGGTAACGCCGTCGACGCAACCACACGCCGCCGCCGTCCGGATCTGCTCGATGTTTGCCGTGTCCAGGAAAATCTTCAAGCCTTGCCTCCTAGTCGTAGGTTACTTCCTCAAGATAGAGCCCGTGTGCCGGCGCCGTGGCCCCCGCCTTCCCGCGGTCCCGCGCGTCCAGAATGACGCGGAACGACTCGGGAGACGTTCTCCCGCGTCCGACGTCGACCAGCGTCCCCACGATAGACCGAACCATCCCCCGCACGAAGCGGTTCGCTTCCACGCGGAACACGAACGTGCCACCGAAATCAGGCTCCCATTCTAGCGAAATCCGGCTCACCCGGCAACGATGATGGTCCGGCTCGCTCCCGGTGAGGCAGAAGGACGAGAAGTCGTGCTCGCCCTCGAGCGTCCCGGCGGCTTCCCGCATCGTCCGGACGTCGAGCGAAGCCCTCACGTGCCACCGGCGCATGCGCCAGATGGGGCTCTCCGCGGCTCCGATAAGATAGAGGTACTTGCGCGAGGTGGCGCTGAAACGGGCGTGGAACGACGCCGGCACCTCCGCAGCGCTCTTGACAAGAAGATCATCGGGGAGCCGCGCGTTCAGGGCGGCCGCGATTCTTGCGGGCTCGAGGTCCAGCCGCATCGAGGCGTTGGCTACCTGACCGAGCGCGTGGACCCCCGCGTCCGTCCGGCCGGCGCCTACGACCGACACGGACACTCCCACGAGATCCGCGATGGCGTCCTCGAGCACGCCCTGCACCGTGCGCTGCCCGGGCTGGACCTGCCACCCGGCGAACTCCGTGCCATCGTACTCCAGAGTGAGCTTGATGTTGCGTTCGTCCACCAGTGTCGACCGCCTACCAGAGGTTGGATGCCAGGAGCGTGCAGGCCACGACGAGCGCCACGACCGCGAGCCCCGCGTAGTCCGCAGCGTCCAGCTTCAGCTCGACGTACTTCGTCCGCCCAACCGCGCCCCTGTAGCACCTCGCGTCCATTGCGAGCGCGAGGTCGTCGGCCCGCCTGAACGCGCTCGCGAAGAGAGGAACGAGCACCGGAACGGCGCTCCGCGCCCGCGCAATGAATCCGCCCTCGAATCTCGCTCCTCTCCCTTCCTGCGCCTTGATGATGCGTCTTGCCTCATCGAGCAGCGTCGGCACGAACCTGAGCGCTATCACGGAGATCATCGCGAGTTCGTGCACGGGGACACCGACCTTCGAGAGCGGCCCCAGGAGCTTCTCGAGCGCGTCCCCCAGATCGACCGGCGCCGCAGTCGCCGTCAGGATCGTCGCCGTCGAGACCATGAGGGCTATGCGCCAGGCGAAGACGGCACCGAGGACGATACCCTCGCGGGAGACTCGCGGCAGCCACTCGAACAGAGGCGTTCCCCGCGTCAGAAGCGCGTGCATCACAAGGACGATCAGGAGAAGCCAGCGGAGGGACGCCGCATTACGCAGAAGGATCCCGGCACGCAGCTTCGACGCCGCTACTAACGCGGCCAGCGCAGCCGACAGAAGGAGATACGCCGCGGGGCTCTCGGTCAGAAGGACCGTCACGAGGATGGCGACCGCTCCCACGAGCTTCACTCTCGGGTCGAGCCTGTGGATGACCGAGCCCGTCGGGTAGTAGCGACCGAGCGTGAGGTCAGTCAAGTATCCCATCTGTCAGAAGCTCCGCGATTCGGCTTGCTCGGACGACTCCGCGAGCAGCTCCGCGATTCGATTCACTCTGACGCCGTCGCGAGAAGCCCCGCGACTCGACCTACTCTGACGACTCCGCGAGCAGCTCCGCGATCTGCACCGCGTTGAGAGCGGCGCCCTTCCTCAGGTTATCCGCGACGACCCAGAACCAGAGGCCGTTCGGCAACGAAGCGTCGGCCCGGATCCTACCCACGAACGTCGCGTCCGTCCCTGCGGCGTCCACCTGCGTCGGATACGCCATCGACGAGGGGTCATCGACCACCTCAACACCCGGCGCCGCGGCGAGTGCGTCCCGCGCGCGCTCCGGCGTCAGTTGCCGTTCCGTCTGAACGTTCAGCGCGATCGCGTGGGAGCGAAAGACCGGCACGCGCACGCAGGTGACCGCGACCGGGAGCCCCGGAGCATCGAGGATCTTCCGGGTCTCCTCGATCATCTTCGTCTCTTCGCGCGTGTCGCCCCCCTCGTCGAACTCGTCTATGTGCGGAAGGCAGTTGAAGCCGATCTGGGTCGGGTAGACCTCGGAGACGACCAGCTCGCGCGCCAGAACCGATCTGGACTGCTCCTCGAGCTCCCGCACGGCCGCGAGACCTGTGCCGGAGACTGA
>JAUWRQ010000287.1 GCA_030610515.1 Candidatus Eiseniibacteriota bacterium
AAGCAGTACTTGTCGGATTCGATCATCCAGCGCAGTCAGCTCTACAACTTCTTCCGCCAACCCATCGCCCTCCGCGCCGCGAAGCGTGATATCACCGCGGGAAAGGCGATGGCCGAGCCGTCCGACGATGGCGAGGTGCCGATCGACCAGGAGTTCCACAGCGAGCTCCTGGACCTCTTCGCCAGGGAGCTGCACGCGTCCGGAGTCGAACTCGTGGCCATTTCGGCTGGAAGGAGCCTCGACAACGCGCCTCTTGTGCGGCGGAAGATCATGGAGTTGGAGTCCGCAGATCTTCTGACGTACCACGACACCGAGGAGTGGCTTGCCGATGCCGGCGACTACCATTCTCCGGAGGGGCACGCCTGGGGCAGCAAGGCACACGCCATAATCGGACGGAACCTCGCCCGCGCGCTCAGGGCTCGGTAGGAATCGTGGCTCGGTAGGTAGGTGTCAGCTGCCGGAGGGTATCTTCGCTTCACGCTTCGCTGACGCCGGCTCTTCTGAGAGCGCTGCCTCGAGCTTCGCGACCAAGGCGGAAGCGACGAGTCTGTGGCCTGCGTAGTTCCAGTGCCCCCAGTGGAGCGCCCCCCCGCCCTCCCCCCAGTGCCCCTCGAACGCTCCCTGAAGTCCCAGGTGCTCGCAACGCAGCGAGTCAGCGAAGCTCGCCAGGTCGTGGTCGTAGAACATCGAGTCGAACGTGGCGTCGATCTCAGAGTATCTGGAGACGCCGTCAGCCGACGTGACGCAGTTCCCGGACACGATCATGAAGCGTATTCC
The DNA here is from genome assembly GCA_030610515.1 of Candidatus Eiseniibacteriota bacterium. GTDB lineage: Bacteria > Joyebacterota > Joyebacteria > Joyebacterales > Joyebacteraceae > WJLY01. The sequence continues at coordinate 778 of JAUWRQ010000287.1, forward strand.
CCGCGCCTTACACCATTCGTTCATTTCACTCAGGAGCCGCTTGTTGAGCCGGTAGTTCTCAACAGCGATATCGCCGGGCGTCGCGGTGCAGAGAGCGAGACGGAAAGGGACCTTCACCTCTCCGCCATTCGCACGATCGCGAGCCGCAATCCTCCGTGATCGCCCGAGTGCGTTGTATCGCTCCGCCAGCAGCGAAACCAGTGCGGACCGCTGCTTCGACACGTTCAGGCGCGCCTTGAAGCGGTACTCCCGTGTCTCATTGAACGACCTGTCGAGTATGAGATCGCCGTCCGACGTGTGACGGAAGAAGGGGCGAAGCAGACTCCCGGCCGTTCTCCTGCTCACGTCGTCGACGTCGTTGTAGGGCATGAACACAACAATGACCATGTCCGGCTCCAGCCGCTGGACATCCCGCCTGAGAACGAGCAATTCCTCAGTCTGGGTCATCCCGGAGCGCCCCAGATTCAGAACCTCTGTCTCGAATGGGAGCGTCCGGCGAAGCGCATCCTCGGTGAGAGCCAGAAACGTCGAATCGCTCTCGACCTGGAACGCCTCAACGTAGCTGTCCCCAAGAACACACACCCGGTACGTGCCCGACGGCTTCGGGAGAACACGCTCGCGGTCGCGAAAACCATGCTGGTTGATCCTGCCTGTGATCGGGTGGTCGTTTTCCTTGTTGCACCAATACGATTTCCCGGCGCTGAACCGAAAACCCGTGAGCGAGTCCGGTTCGGACCAGGAAACAGAAGCGTTGAAAAGATGAGTGGTTCGGAGGAGGACTTCGAGAGCTGCGAGACAAATCGCGATAGCAATGACCGCTACCAGAACTCCGCGAGCGAGCTCGCGGAGCCTGTCATGCGAGCCATGTCGTCTGGGAACACTGCCTGTCATCGCCTCTCGATACCTGTGCCGGAGCGTTCGAGGCGCCCTCGCGTCGGTCGGGCGAGGGCGCCCACATCACTTCGGTGCAGACCGCGGATTCCGGCGCGTCTAGAAAAGCGCGTATATGAACGGCGCCAGCGCGGATCCCTCGGTCAGAACAAGAAGCGCCCCGATGAGGCCCAGGAGCAACAGAACCGGCACGAGCCACCACTTCTTCCGCACGCGCATGAACGTCCATATTTCCTTGATCGTCGACGTCTTGCCCATCTTGCGCTCCCATGGATGGCCGCCGCTACACGTCCCGAACGCCGCGGCCGCTCTAGAACTGGCTCCGGTACCGCTCCCTACCGTCCGCAGGCTTGGGCCTCTCGATCCAGTAGCTGTCGCGATCGGGCTCGAAACCAAGGTCGAGGAAGCGCTTGCGCACGATCCGTGCGATGACTGCGACGGACGTGACCCCGACGTAGAAGACGATGATGAGGATCACCCTCGTCATGAACCAGCCAAGGACGATGGCGAACGCCATCCACGCCTTCTGTACAGGCCTCAGGACTGTGGGAACGGCCAGGCCGAGCACGAGGAAGGCCGCGGCAATGCCGAAGAACCACGCCGGATCGCCCTTGCCTCTCCACAGGAAGAGAGCCCCAAGCACGGCGATGGCCACGCACATCGTGATTCCGAACTTCCGGAGATCGCGGCGCCCGCTGCGAACCGATGCCAGTTCTTCAGCGATCACTCGTCCCCAGGACTGCTTCTTCGCCAAGGCCTCTTCCCCTCGTCGCGAACTGCCGACGCGTTCGTCACGGCGTGAACTTGTGGTGTCCGCTCCGCCAGGCTCGAAGCGTCGGGCGCGGCCTAGTCCAGCTCGAACTCCTGCTGCCAGTCGATGTCCTTGCTCAGCGGCTTCTGCTCGGTCTTGTCTACCAGAAAATCACCGAGGATGAGATAGTCCATCTCGGTCCTCATGAAGCACATGTACGCGTCGTGCGGCGAGCACACGATCGGCTCACCCCTGACGTTGAACGACGTATTGATGACGACTGCGCATCCGGTCTTTTCTCTGAAGGCGTTGATCATGTTGTAGTACGCGGGATTGTCGTCGCGCGACACGGTCTGCAGACGTGCGCTGTAGTCGACGTGGGTGACCGCTGGGATGGTCGAGCGGATGACGTTCAGCTTCTTGAGGCCGAACCAGCTCGTCTCCTCGTCGGTCATCTGCCGCCGGATGTCTTCCCTGACGGGTGCCACGAGCAGCATGTAGGGGCTCGCCCGGTCTATCCCGAAGTACTGGTCCGCGTGGTCGAC
>JAUWRQ010000111.1 GCA_030610515.1 Candidatus Eiseniibacteriota bacterium
CCGGCACGGCTACGCTTCGGGTGCGGGATCAGATTGAGGCAAAGGATCGAGGAGGACGTATGGGCGACAAGCACGATCTCACTGTGGTGGGCGGCGGCCCGGGTGGCTACGTTGCCGCCATACGAGCCGCCCAGCTGGGGCTCAGTGTGGCTCTCGTCGAGAGGGCGGAGCTCGGGGGCATCTGTCTCAACTGGGGCTGCATTCCAACGAAATCGCTTCTGGCGAGCCTCGACCTCGTGGAGCGTGTCAGGTCGGCGGGGGAGTTCGGTGTCGTGGTGGAGGACGTGCGCGTCGACGTCTCGGCCGTGTTCGAGCGTAAGGACAAGGTCGTAGAGAAACTCCGCTCGGGCGTCGCCGGCCTTCTCAGGAAGCGCGGCGTCGTGGTGTACGAGGGTGAGGGTGCGCTTCGCGAGCCCGGCGTCGTGGTGGTGTCCGGACGGGGAAGAGAGACCGCGCTCGAATCATCGAACGTCATCGTTGCCACCGGATCGAAGCCTCTCGTACCCGCCGCGTTTCCGTACGACGGTCGCGTCGTCGTCACAAGCCGCGACGTGCTGGCGAGGCCCGATCTTCCGGAGAGCGCCGTCGTGATAGGGGCGGGTGCCGTCGGCTGCGAGTTCGCCGCCTTCTACGCCGGGATGGGTGTCCGGGTGACGCTCGTCGAGATGCTCGCCGATCTCCTTCCCGGCGAGGACGCGAGCGCCGCGCGGACCCTGCGAAGCTCCTTCAAGAAGCGAGGGATAGACGTCCGCGTAGGAACGAGGGTCGAGGGCATCGAGGTCAGAGGAGATGGCGCCGTGACGTCGTTCTCAGCGGGCGACGCGGTCGAGTCTGCGATGGTGCTTCTCGCGATGGGCAGGAAACCTTCTCTGGACGAGGCGAACGTCCGCGGGCTGGACGTCGCCGTCGAAGGAGGCGCCGTCGTCGTCGACGACCGGATGATGACGTCGGTGGACGGCGTCTACGCCGGCGGGGATCTCGTCGGCGGCTGGCTCCTCGCGCACGTCGCGTCGCGTGAGGGAGTGGTCGCGGCGTCGCGGGCCGCGGGACACGACGTCAGGATGAGCTACCGGACCGTTCCCCGCTGCACGTTCACGAGGCCGGAGATCGCGAGCGTGGGGATCACGGAGGCCGCAGCGGCCGAGGACGGTGTCGAGCTTGCCGTCGGGCGCTTCCCCTTCGGAGCGTCCGGGAAGGCAGTGGCCGAGGGGGAGACGCAGGGCTTCGTCAAGGTGTTCACCGACGAAGGCTCCGGCAAGGTCGTGGGGGGAGTCGTGGTCGGGCCGCATGCGAGCGACCTCGTGCACGAGATAGCTCTCGCCGTCGAGGCGGAGCTTCCGGGAGAGCTCCTCGCCGACATGATCCACGCGCACCCGACGCGCGCGGAGTGCGTCGCGGAGGCGTTCGAGGCGGTCGCGGGAAGGAGCATCCACTCGGGCTAGCCTGGACGGGCGTTCCCGACCCGTTCGGGCGCCAGTCCATCCTGCGTCCGAGGACGTTCGGGATGACGTCACGCGTCCGCCGTCCCTCAGACACGCGAAACGCCGCGCAAGGAAGAACCCCCCGCGCGGCGTCTCTCTTCCGGGTCTTCCTGGATCAGCCCAGGCAGTCCGACGTCTTGAGCATCCGCGTCCGAGCGTCGAGATCGAGAACTCGCACGACGAAGTCGGTGATCGGATCCAGCCTGAACCTGGAGACGCACTTGCTGTACAGACGGTTCTGGATCGCGCTCGCGCTCTCCTTCAGGATGACGTTCTCCATCACCATGCCCTCGCCCGGCGGGACGAACCACATGTCTATCGTCACGTCCCTGGCATAGTCGATGAGTTCGACGAGCTCGAAGCTACCGTCCAGAGATGTCAGGACCTCGCTGACCAGCACGCCGCCGACGTAGAGCTTGGCGGCGACGTCCGTCAGGGGTTTCCCGTCCTTGTCGACGACCAAGCCCGAGATCGTCGTCTCGCTGGTCCCTGCGAAGCCCGTCTGGGCGGTGAGCCTCATCGACGGGCCGGTGCTCGGCGGAGGCGTGTCCGCGGGGCCTGCAGCCGAAGCGACGCTGGCTGCAACGAGCACGAGCGCCAGTACGATACCCTTGATCATCATCGCGACAGCACCTTCCTTCCCGTTTTCACGAATTCAGCTCCAAGCCGGAAAGTAGCAGGTCTCGGGGGCCCGTGTCAACGCGAAATCCCGGGTCGTCGCTCTCCCGCCCGGTGCGCCTCAGCGGGCGAATGTGCCCGCCGGCCGCGGCTTGTTGGCTCGATGACTTGGTGCTATACTCAGCCGCCATGAGGGTGACTTCACATCGAGTCGCGGCGAGGCGCTTGCCGGCGCTTGTGTTCTTGTGCGCGGTGGTGGTCCTCCAGGCCGGCGACGCGATGGCCGTGGGAAGCGTGAGCACGGTCTCTCCGCGGCCGCTCGCGATGGGCGGCGCCTTCATGGCCGTCGAGGACGAGGCCGCGGCCATAGCGTGGAACCCCGCCGCCTTCGCGCCCCGCGAGTGCCGCCGCGGCGGAGGCCTACGCGTCCATCTGAATGTTCTGGGCGCTCCGGCGATCGCGCGCGAGACCGGCATTCTGACCGGTGTGGAGAGCGAGCCGTACGGGCGAATTCCCGGCGCCGAGAAGCTGAGCGTGGCAGTCGGGGGCGTCGTGAAGTCTGCGAGCTTCGCCCGCGGAGGCTTTGCCTGCGGGATTCTCCTGCTGGAAGAGCATCTCGAACCGGCGGGTCTGTGCAGGTCGAAGGGGCTCGCCGACGCGGGGGATCTCCTGAGCGCGTACTACTCGAGCCTCTGTGTGGTATTCCACCTCGCGGACACCGTCTCGATAGGCGCCTCGGAGACCGTCTACGCGAGGTTCGACGGCGACGGCGACAGGCACTTCGGGATCGGCCGTTCCTACGGGGCGCTCCTTGAGCCCAACGACCAGGTCACGGTTGGGCTCGTCTACATCGACATCCCGCCCGGCTACGAGGATTACCGTCGCGAGATCGAGGGAGTGGCGCCCAGGACCATGAACGCCGGCCTGGCGTATCGCCCGCTCCCGAGCCTCGTCCTGACGTTCGACCTTCGCGACCTGGCCGAGAAGCACGGAGATACGGCGCTCAGGCCCCGCGCCGGGCTCGAGTGGAACCTCTGGGGCCAGGCGGCGCTCAGGGCGGGGCACTATCGTGAAGAACGTGAGGGCGCGAGCGTCCTGTCACTAGGCGTAGGAGCGATTCGCATGCCGGGTTGCCGGCAGGCCGGCGGCGACGGGAGGAGCGACGGATTCGTGCTCAACTACGCGTCGCTGTTCTCCGAGACGGCCGGTCCGAGACATCTGCTCTCGGTTGTGTTGCACTTCTAGGTTCGCATGGAAAGGCCGTTTCCGCTTGACACAGCGGCGTTCCGGCGTTGTATCCTCCTCTGGGCGGGCCATCCTGCCCGCGTGATCATTCGAAACCGGGGGCTTTCAAGCATGATTAGATCGAGCCCGATCGGGCTTTTCCTGGCGGTTCTGCTCGCCGCGTCGGTGCCCTTGGGGCCCGCTTCGGGGGTGGAGGTATCGGACCTCGCGGCGTTCCCGAACCCGTTCTCGCCCAACGAGGATGGGATCTATGATGCCGTCGAGATCAGCTACGTGCTTTCGGACAGCGCCCGCGTCGAGGTCGACATCGTGGACTCTCTGGGCATCGTCGTGAGCAACCTGAACGCTCAGCACTGGGATCAGGAGCCGGGCACGTACGAGTACACCTGGTCCGGCTACGACGACTCGAGCATCCTCCAGTCCGACGGTTGGTACACGCTGGTCGTCGACGCCGACACGGACACGTCCGTCGTCAATCCGTCCGGGGAGGACCACCACGAGCTCATCATCGTCCTCGACACCGAGCCACCCTCGGTCGGCGACCTCCTCGTGTCGCCGAGCCGATTCACACCCGACGGGGACGGCGTCGCCGACAGCGTCCGAGTCCGATTCACCCTGGCTTCGCACGAGCCGACCGACCGCTTCTGGGTCACGATCATCGATCCCGCCGACGAATCACCTTTCGAGCTCCTGTCGGGAACGGGCGCGGAGTCGGTCGAGGTTTACTGGAACGGGTCGAACCCCGAGGGAGCCGCTGCGCCCGACACGGTGTACCGCCTGGTCGTGAGCGCGGTCGACGCCGCGGGGAATGGGGACGAGTCCGAGACGCTCCTGGATCTCGACCTCGATCCGCCCTTCCTCTCCATCGTCTTCGTTCCCGACCCTGAGGTTGCCGAGGTCCGCGTGGAGACCGACACGACGACGGTCGTCGGAAGCGCGTACGACAGAGCGGGCGTCGACTACGTAGAGGTGTCCGTCGACGGCGGCGAGACCTGGACGACCGCGCAGACGCGAGTCGCGGACAGGGAGGAGCAATTTCTGGAGTGGTCGTTCGATCTCGAGTGCGTGGACTGCGAGCTAGGCGTCAGGGACGACACGACCTCCGTGCTCGTCCGCGCTCACGACGCGACACTCACGAGCGATGGTCTGGGGCACTACAACACGAGCGGGACCGTTCATCCTTCCCCCTCCTTCGACGTTGTCTTCGACGTGGCGGGTCCCGTGCACGTGGGCTCGTCCGCGGATGCTCCAGACGCGACATACGAGGCGGGGCAGAAGATCACCATCACCACGGAGTGGGACGCGCCGGGTTACACGATCGAGGCCGATTTCTTCTTCGTCGACAGCGCCGTCGACAGCATGTTCGACATGTCCGACGTGGAATCGTCCTATTCCGGCGGCGTCTACACGATCGAGTACACCACGTCCGTCGTGGGCAACACCAAGGTGCCGGCCTACGACAAGGAGGTGCGCATCCGGGCGACCGACGTTTTCGGACGCCGCGCGGACCCGGAGGATGCGACCGTCACTATCACGGTTCTCGAGGCCGGCGGCGCTCTTTCCGGTCTGTCCGTCGACAAGAACTGGTTCGATCCGAGCGCCTCCGAGTTCGTGACGATCGGTCTTGGCGAAGGCGATGCCGGAGCCACGGTCGACGTCTACAACATGGCGGGGACTCTGGTCAGGGCGCTTGAGGCCGGAGGCTCGGGCGAGGTCATCTGGAACGGGCGCAACGGCAATGGTGACGTGGTCGCGAGCGGCGTCTACTTCCTTCACATCACAACGGATTCGGGCAACGCGACCCGCACGGTGGCAATCGTCAAGTGAAGAACCTACGGGAGGTCCTCGCATGAGGTCGAACAGGTTCACGGTCCTGCTCGCGCTTGCACTGGTGCCGGCTCTGGCTCTTCAGTGCGGAGCGCAGGGAACCTCGGGTTCCCAGTTCCTGGGGATAGGGATCGGAGCGCGGTCGATGGGCATGGGTGGCGCAGGCGTCACGCTCGCGGACGACGGCTCCGCGC
>JAUWRQ010000195.1 GCA_030610515.1 Candidatus Eiseniibacteriota bacterium
AGCGGCCCGCCCGGGGCCTAGAACGTGACGGCGAGAGACCCGTCGCCGCGGGAATCCGCCAGCCTCTCGTGGCGCCTGAGGCACCCGGACGCGACCCATACGAACAGCCAGACCACGGGAGCCACCTTGTAGGCGTGATTGAAGACGTGCTCGAACACCGTCCAGTGTGCCTCGGGGCTCGGCCCGGGCACGTCGTAGAGCACGAAGAGCGTGGGTGCCGCGAGGAACGCGTAGATGACCCAGAGAACGCGCGCCCTCGTCCGCGCGTAGAGGAGCACCATGACGGGCATCAGGACGACGTAGTGGTACTCCCAGACCTCACGGAACACGAAGAAGAAGAGGATCGTCCAGAGAGCCATCGACTCGAGGAAGTCGAACGGCTTTCGGCGGAACGTGACCCACAGGCACGCGAGCGTGGGGAGTCCGGCCGCCGCAAGGAGCATGACCCTCGTCCACGATATGTCGATGGGGCCGACTCGAGCGAAAAACTCCGACGCCGCCGGGAAGAAGTGATATTTGACCACCATGAGAAGCGCCAGGAACCCGTAGTTGCCCGCCATCGGGTTCAGATTGAAGCTGAAGTTGTCGTGAGTGAAGTCCCCCACCCCCGAGGGTCTCAGCCAGAGGTACGGCACCGTCGTCACGGCGAGCAGCAGGATCCCGAGCGCTATCGTGCGGTACCGGCGCATCCTCACGAGTATCGGCAGATGGAGGATGGTGAGGTGTTTGATGAGGAGCGAGGCGATCCAGGTCCAGTCGAAGGTCGCCCGTCGCCCTCGAGCGTAGGCGAGTGCGAACGCGAAGATCAGAGCTCCCATCGCGACCGTCAGCTGTCCCATGTATTGCTCAAGGTAGAACGGCGCGAACACGAGCCACATCGCGGCGAGCTGGGCGAAGAGCCACGAGTCTCTCGTCATTCGCCGCGTCGCGGCGATGCACGCGAGGAGCACGAGCTCGATCAGCGTCACCCAGATCCAATAGGCGACTCTCGGAGGAACCGCGTTCGCGGCGACCCCAACCGTGTACGCCACGAACGGCAAGTACCGGTAGAAGTATGCGTAGGGCACCACGCGGTCGGGGTCATCCATCGGCCGCTGGTAGATGTCCTCGCCGTCGAGGACGTAGCGCCCGGCCTGATAGAATGCGTAGAAGTCGCTTCCCTGTCCCTCCTCGAGGTTGTGCACGCCCTCCACGAAGAGAGGGTTCATGAAGTGCCCCGGCTCAACGAGAGACACGATGAAGACCACGTGCACCGCGACGGCCACAGCGAGCAGCACAAGTGCGTTCCTTCTCATGACCGCCCTCCCTGCTTCCGGAACCGTGCCGCCGCGCGAGCCGCCCGGTACCAGGGTTTCATTAGGCTCAGGCGCGTGAGCGGCACGAGCGTCGTGCCGAACGCCGACTTGAAGGCGTCGACACCCTCTATGCCCGCGCTCGAACCCAGGTCGTACACGAGGTAACCCCGCCCAGCACCCATCTCCATGGACGCGGCGTGCAGCAGGTTGTTGGGAGCGAGGGAACGGGCGCTCGAACGGGAGACGTTCCCCCAGTTCATCACGCGCCCGTGGAGAACGAAATTCAGATCCCCACCAATGACGTCACCATCGTGCTCCGCGAGCCACATCTGAACGATCTCGTCGTCGAGCTCGGAGAGCGACACGAAGAAGCCGCGGCCGAAGATGCACTCTTCACCCCAGCGCTGGCTGCACTCGATGAGCATCTCGTGATACGCGAGGAAGTCCGATTCGGACGCCGCTCGCCGCACGCTGACGCCGGCCTTCCGGGCCTTTCGTACCTTGTTCCTCGCGGAGGGGCGGAAGCCCGACCACACGGCCTCGTAGCCCTGGTCCAGCGCTATCCTGTGCGCGTGCTCGGTGTGTCTCGAGAACCCCCGCGGAGGAGCAGCGACCCTGCCCGCCTCGTCCATGAGATGAGCCGCGGCCACGTCGGGACGCGCGGCAAGGTCGGCGTAGGCTCGAAGGAGTGCCGGAGCGGCGTCTGTCGGAGCGTCCGGCCGGAGGACCGGCCCCCCATATGTTCCCAGAGGCATCGAGGCCAGGATCAGGAACGGTCCCCTGCGCACCCTCACCGCCGGAAGGCCGGCCGCAAGGTTTCCCCCGGAACGCACGAAGAGGTACAACTCCGAGGCGCCGACCCCGGCGTCGCAAAGGATTCGTCCCCACTCGGTTCTGTGGAAGAAGGTGGCTTGTCCGTCCGCGGCGACGAGCTCGTTCCACCCATCAGGCGCGGTCTGTGACACCTCGACGTCCACCCGGGCTACCTCCTGTAGTACTCGAGGAGCTTGGCGACGGCCGCGACCACGTCCCCGGCGTCCTCGGCCGTCATGTCCGGGTAGATGGGAAGCGAAATGGCCCTGTCGAAGTACCGCTCGGTGACGGGAAAGGTTCCCTGAGGGAAGCCGAAGTGGTCCCTGTAGAACGGATGGTAGTGGATGGGAATGAAGTGGACGCTGACGCCGATGCCCTCATCGAGAAGCGCTCTTATGAACGCGTCGCGGGTCGTCGTGATTGCGTCGGGGTCGACCTGAATGGGATAGAGATGCCAGGCGTGGTTCCCGTCGTCGTATTCGGGGGGGACGGTCACTGCATCCAGTTCTCCGAACCCGCGCGTGTAGATCGACGCGATTCTCCTTCGCGACTCGCGGAACTCGTCGACGCGGCCCATCTGAGAGAGGCCGAGGGAGGCCTGCTTGTCGTTCATTTTGTATTTGTAGCCGGGCTCGAGGATCTCATAGTACCAGGGGCCCCGTTCGCTTTCCCGCTTCCATGGGTCGCTGCTCATGCCGTGCAGGCTGAGTCGCTTGATCCTGGCTATGACGTCGGCGTCCTGTGAGGTGACGATGCCGCCCTCCCCCGTCGTGATGCCCTTCGTCACGTAGAAGCTGAAGGAGGTTGCGTCCGCCGTGGCGCCGATCTTCTTTCCCCTGCAGTCGGCTCCGATGGCGTGAGCGCCGTCGCCGAGGACCTTCAGCCCGCGTCTTGCCGCCAGGTCCATGAGCTCGTCCATGTCGCACGGACGCCCCGCGAAGTGCACGGGTAGAATGAGCTTCGTGCGGTCGGTGACCGCCGCTTCGATGATCTCCGCGGTCACGTTGAGCGACACGGGATCGACGTCTACCAGTACGGGCTTGGCCCCAAGATGGAGAACCGTGTTCGGACCGGAGGCGAAGTTCAGCGTGGGCAGTATGACCTCGTCACCGGCCTGGACGCCGAGCGCGATCATCGCGAGGTGAAGGCCGGCCGTGCACGAGTGGACCGCCGCCGCCCTGTCCACCCCCACGTACGAGGCCACGATGTCCTCGAACTCCCGCGTCCGAGGACCGACCGTGAGCCAGCCGGAACGCAGAGTCTGTATGACGTTCTCTATGTCGCCCTCACAGATGCAGGGGCGTGCGAACTGAAGGAAGTCCTTGCGGATGGGCTGGCCGCCCTCAGCCGCCGGCAGGTGTTTCGTCATCTTTCCTCTCAGCGGAAATGAAGGGGAAGATCCGGGAGAGCTTCCGGACGATGCCTTCGCGGTCTCCCCTGTCCGCGAGTTCCTCGAGTTCCGCTATGACCCCGGCGATGTCGCCGTTCTCGGGCTCACTGCCGGAACGGACCGCGGATATCTTCGCGCACTTCGTTTTGTCCAGCTCCTCGTCGGCCGTCCAGAGTTCTTCGTGCAGTTTCTCCCCGGGACGAAGGCCGCAGTACTCTATTGCAATGTCCTTGCCAGGCTCCATGCCGGAGAGCCTGATGAGATGCTCTGCGAGCTCAGAAATGCGGATGGGGTCACCCATGTCGAGCACGAATATCTCGCCTCCCACGCCCAGGAAACCAGCCTCGAGGACG
>JAUWRQ010000278.1 GCA_030610515.1 Candidatus Eiseniibacteriota bacterium
CCGGGTCCTCCGGGACTCCCGCGCCCGGAGCGAAGAAGCGCGACACGAAGTCGACCCTGCGCCCCGGCGCGGTCGCGATAACGCCCACAGCATCCAGGTTAGCCACTAGGTCGAAGCACGGGGTCAGCGCGGCAACCTCGTCCTCCGTCTCGAAGACCGCCATGAGATCGCGCGACCTGAGCGCCGTGCTCGGAGTCGCCCCGAGGGCCTCGACGAGCCGGTCGGCGACCTCGATCGGCTCCGCCGGCCGGGAAGGAAAGTCCATGAGGAAGAGCGCGCCCTCCTTCCGCACGTTCAGCACGTCCACCTTCGCGGCGAACTGAACCTCGTTCCCGTGGGCCAGTCCGAGGTCGAACACGACGAACGCGCTCGCGAGCGTACCGTGTCCGCAGAGGTCGACCTCGACCTCAGGCGTGAACCACCTGATCTCGAACGCGTTGCCCCTGGGGTGGATGAAGGCGGTCTCCGAGAGGTTGTTCTCCGCGGCTATCGACTGCATCGTCTCCTCGGAAAGCCACTCCTTCATGATGACGACCCCGGCAGGATTGCCGCGGAACGGAGTGCCTGTGAAGGCGTCGATCTGATAGAAGGGCAGTTTCATGTGGTCACCTCGCCTGATACGCCCGTGTATGCAGCGACGTTGTAACTGATCTCCGTCTTGTCGACCTTCTCTCTCACGCCCTCGCCGAAGTAGTACTCGAGCAGCTCTCGCGCCTCCTCGAGCGAATCGAACCGGAACGACGTCCGAAGGGTCCGGTGCTCGAATCCCCGGTCCACCCACCAGGAAGGGTCTCCCGACAGCGGGCGGTCCGTGAGCGATGTGAACTCATCGCCGCCGGCGTTGTCGATGACGACGATGAGTCCTCCCGTCCGGACGACCCTCTGAACCTCCGCGAGACCGGCGGCCAGGACCTCCGGCGACGTCCCGGAGAGGAAGAAGGCCCACGTCGAGTAGGCGGCGTCGAACGAATCGTCGTGGAAGGGCACATCCTGAGCCACGCCGGATGCCCAGATGAGGGAACGCTCCGCAGCGACCATCCCGGGGTCGGGCTCCATGGCGACGACGATCCGCCCGTCCCCATTGAGACGCTCGGCCGTGTAGCCGTCGCCGGCACCGACGTCCAGAACCCTGCCCCGCGGCAGCGTCTCACCGAGAAACGAGATGACGCTCCCGTCGCGGTCCATGCAGCGGCGCTCGATCTCGAAGATGCGACGGTCGGTCGATCCGTAGAACCGAATCACGTCGTCCCCGAACCCATCAATGCTTCGCCCCGGCAAGTGTACCTCCGTCCGTGTGCAGCATCCGCTCGCGGCGCCCGCGCTCGACCAAGGGTCGTGGTTCGGTCGAAGATCATCGAGCCGCATTCCCCTCGTTGTCCGCCGGCTCCTCTCCGGACGAGAATCCGGGGAACCGGAATCCCGCACGTCCGAAGTCTCCGCGCAGCTCCTCGTTTAGCTCCACCATCATGTCCTGCGGGTACCGCAGCTCGAAGAGAAACTGCGCGCTGTTCCTGATGTTGAGCTTCTCCATGCGATGCTGAGCTCTCGCCGTCCAGTCGTCGTCGTGCTGCCTGTCCGCCTCAACGACCTCGACGTAGGCGCGCTCGAAGTACTTCTCCACGTTATCATCGATCGGCCCGTACTTCGCCTCGAACGCGGCGACGAGGTCCTCGTCCGCAGAGACTCTGTACCGCTCGTCGTGTGAGATGACGTCTCGCGGGAGCTTCGGGATGCCCGACGGGCGTGAGGCGGGATACCCAAGCGACAGGACCATGAGCGGGAGCACTCCCTCTGGAAGCTCGAGCAGCCGCGCGGCCGGCTGCGTCCGCGCGATGACGGTGCCAACGTAGACGGACCCCAGTCCGCGGTCTTCAGCCAGGATGGTCACGGTCTGCGCGGCGCACATGAGATCCGCATATCCGATGAGAAAGAACATCATCGCTTCGTGTCCCCTGAACTCCACACCGGACAGGCTCGCCCAGCGCCCGACACGATGGAAGTCGAGACAGAAGACGAGCGACACAGGGGCGTTTCGCACCCAGGGCTGGTCTCCCACGATCTCCGCGAGCGTAGCGCGGCGGTCGGCTTCCCGCACGACTACGATGGAGATCGGTTGGATATTCCCGCCTGAGGGCGCGTTCGCCGCCGCGTCGAGAAGCTCGTTCAGAAGCTCATCCTCGACAGGGCGGTTCTCGAAATGGCGCACGGACCTGCGGCTCGTGAGGAGTTCGTATAGATCCATCACAAGACCTCCAGCTAGATGGTCCCGGTGGGTGACCTCTTGCAGGGTGGCGCCTACCGCGGTAGCCGCCTTCGCCTGCCGGGCTCCACACCCGGCGGTTCTTCCGCGTCAGCGCCGCTCGAAGTGAAACACGCTGGACGACATGGCGCCTGCGTCGAACTCAGCTTCCGCGAAGCTCGCGAAGTGCCCACGCAATGCGAAAAGACCCTCGTCGTGCGCGGTCCTGTACTCGCGCGCACACAAAGGGTGGAGCCCGACAGAGCCCTCGAAGACGAGCTTGGCTCCGCGCCTGAGCCGCGTGACAAAGGGCATGCCGTCACGGCCGACCTTCGGGTACTCGCGCTCGAAGACGATGTCGGTTCCCGGAACCTCGATGTCCGGGAAGCGAAACGTCTCCCGGCCGAGCACGTAGTCCCAGTTCACGGTCTGGAAGATCCAGACGCCTCCCGGCGCGAGCAACGTGGCGATCCGTTCAAGGAAGTCCGAAAGCGCGGCCGCAGGCAAGTGTGAGAGGACGTTCCCGATGCAGAAGATGCAACCGAACGGACCCTCGAGCGTGCCGACGTCCGCCATGTCCAGCACGCGGAAGGAAGCCTCGAGGAAGCGCTCCCGGGCCACCGAGACCATCTCGGGATCAAGGTCGACGCCTACCGCGTCGTGTCCGTCCTGCGACAGACGCCCACAGTAGTCGCCCGTGCCACCACCGATGTCGAGGACGCGGCCGCCCGCAGGTACACGCCCGGCGAGGAAGCGGTACGTACGCTCCTCGAACGGGAAGACCGATTCG
>JAUWRQ010000042.1 GCA_030610515.1 Candidatus Eiseniibacteriota bacterium
CCGCCGGGGTTTCCGAGGGCGGGGCTGCGTCGCTCTACATACAGCCGGGCGCCCGCCCGGCGGGAATGGGCGATTGCTACGTGGCGGTCGCAGAGGACGCGAGCGCCGTCTCGTGGAACCCGGCGGGGCTTGCCTACGTTCCGGGGAGATACAACTTCCTGCTGCTGCACACGCAGCTCGTGCCCGACTGGGACGACGTGTACTACGAGTATGCCGCCTACGCCCAGCGGGTCGAGGGGTTGGGGACCGTGGGGGCGTCCATCATCTACCTGACCTACGGGGAGCAGATCGCGACCAATCCCGACAGCCCCGAGGAGATCGGCAGATTCAATTCCTACGAGGTCGTACCCTCAGTCGCCTACGGGACGTCGATCGGCGAGAACCTGGCCGTCGGCCTCGCGATCAAATTCGTGTATGTCGACCTGGCTCCCGCACGGTTCACGCAGGACCAGCGCAAGGGCGCGGGCTCGAGCTTTGCGGCGGACGTTGGTGTTCTCTACCGCGTGTGGGACGGGAGGCTCCGGGTCGGTGGTGCGATCCAGCACGTCGGTCCCCGCATCGCCTACATCGACGAGCAGCAATCCGACCCGTTGCCCAGGAATCTCAAGCTCGGCTACTCGTACAAGCTCTTCTCGGACGAGATGAACGAGCTCACGCTGTGCGGCGAGTACAACAAGTCGCTTGTGATCGTCGAGGAGATCGTCGACCAGACGACGGGCGTGGTCCTGAACGCCGGCGCCGAGTACACGTACTACGGTCTTTTCTCCCTCCGATTCGGATACGTTCACGATGAAGACGGGAGTGTCAAGGACTTCTCGTTCGGAATGGGACTCAAGTATCGGGACTGGGCATTCGACGTGGCCAACGTCCCTCAGGCGGAGGGTCTCAGGAGGCCGTTCAGGTTCTCGCTGACGGCGACATTCTAGACGGAATCGCGCGCGAAGACGGAGTTCAAGGGGGTAGTCCAGATGGGCAGGGGGCGTCCGTGGATACTGACTCTACTGGCCGTTTCGGTCGCGGTGTTGGCCGCGACCTCGGCGGGCGCAGCGCCTCTCATCTGCACGAAGGGCGAAGCTCCGGCGGAGGGCGCCCGCGCGGTCACCGCGAAGGTCTTCGAGGACGACCTACCGCGGGTGAGCGCCGTCGAGAAGGCGCGGGCCCGCGGAAGCGTGCGGGACGGTCGCACGATCGTGCGGATCCTGGCGCTGCGCGTGCAGTTCCAGAAGGACTCGGATTCCAGGAGCACCGGAAACGGGACGTTCAACCTCTCCGCGTGGGACGGGGCCAGCTTCGACGGGCCGCCTCACGACCGCGAGTATTTCGAGCTGCACATGACGGCTCTCAACAACTACTACGAGTCCGTGTCGTACGGCAATCTGGAGATTCAGTTCGACGTCATGCCCGCGGACCCGGACACGGGCTACATCCTTCCTCACGACATGGGTTACTACCACGACTACTCGGATGAACAGGTCTGGTACGTCTCGCAGGTCGAGTCGTTCACGCGCGACGCGTTCGCCGCTGCCGACACGACCGACACGATCGACTTCTCCCAGTACGATGGGTTCATTCTCTTCCACGCCGGCGCCGATTGGCAGAGCGACATCAACTACGACTCACCGTTCGACCTTCCGTCGGCCCACATCTCGCTGGGCGAGCCGATCCTTGTCAACGAAGGCACCGTCGAGGTGTGGGATTCGGCCATCATGCCCGAGACGTCGAGCCAGGACGGCTATTCCATCGTCCTGAACGGGACGCTCGTGCACGAGGTCGGCCACATCCTGGGGCTCCCGGACCTGTACAACACGTTCAACTTCTTCCCGGCCGTTGGGTACTGGAGCATCATGGATTCCGGCGGCAGGATAGGCATGGACACACCGTGGGGCTATGCCTACGGCGTCATCCCGGCCGCGCCCTGCGCCTGGTCGAAGGAGTACATGGGGTGGCTCACGCCAACGGTGATCCTCGATGACATCGAGAACGCGGAGATCAAGGCCTCGTCGATGCGGGGCCCGGGCGAGCGGCTCTACAGGATCCCGATCACGAGCGACGAATACTTCCTGATCGAAAACAGGCTCGATGACATCGGGGGCGACCTCACAGTGGCCATCGATCAGGAGAGGGGGGTCGTTCTCGGTCCGGTCGATCCCGACGACCTCGTCCCGCCGTACGAGATCAACCACGAGTACGACTTCCTGCTGCCCGGACCGGGACTCGTCATCTATCACATCGACGACACGCGCGTCATCCCGGGGCTCCTGCCGTACAACGTCGTCAACTACGACCGCCACAGACGAGGCGTTGCCATCGAGGAGGCCGACGGCATCATGGACATCGGCGACGTCGGCAGCTTCTACTGGACCGGAAACGCGTACGACCCCTTCTACGCCGGGAATGACGATCCCTTCTACCCCGCGAACAACGATTCCTTCTCGTGGGACACGTACCCCTCGACCGACACGAACACCGGGGGGAAAACGTATCTCGCGGTGACCCGGATATCCCACCCCGACAGCGTCATGACGATGAACGTGCACTTCGACCTCTGGAAGGACGGATGGCCCATTGACGTGGGCGAGGCCGTGGGCCCGGGTTCGCCGAGGGTGGCCGATCTCGACGGTGACGGAGAGAGCGAGATCTTGGTCGCGACCCGCGAGGGAAGCGTCTACGCGTGGCATTCCGACGGACCCCCCGTGCTCGAGCGATCGGACCCGCCGGGTCTCTTCGCGAGGGCCGGTGGAGGCGTTCACTACGCGCCCGCCGTAGCGGACCTGGACGGCGACGGTTCGAGAGAGGTCATCGTGGCCTCCGCCGGCGGGTCCCTTCACGTCTGGGTCTGTGAGGACCTCGATCACAACGGGCTCGCCGACTACGCCTCACCGCTCTATCCGCTGTCGATCGACGGCCCCGCGAGAGCCGCGCCGGTCGCCTGTAACCTGGACGGCGACGAGACGCTGGAGATCGCCGCCGCGTCGCAGGGCGGTTTCCTTTTCTTCGTCGAGGCCTCCGGTGAGCACGCGGCCTCGTCTCCCTACGCGTTCGGACATCTCGTGCTCGACGACGTGACGCTGGCTGCCGCGGATCTGGACGCGGACGGCGCGAACGAGATCGTGCTGTCGACCACGAATCGAGGCTGGGTGGCCGCAGTGAATGTGGACGGCACGGCCGTCGACGGATGGCCCGTGGTGGTCCCGTCGTGGGAGGAGGCCGTCGTGTCCCTTGTCACCGGTGACATCGACAGAGCGCCCGACGGCGCACCGGAGGTTGTGGCCATAGGCTCCGACGGTGTCGTGAGAGTCTGGGACAGGACGGGAAGGCCCGTCGCAGGATGGCCGGTCGAACTGGGCCGCGCCTCGAGCTCTCGGCCCGCGCTATCGGACCTCGATGGGGACGGGTATCTCGAGGTGGTCGTTTCCGCCGGCGCGTCGAAGATCTTCGGCCTGCGCGCGAACGGAACGAAGGTTGAGAACTGGCCCCTCGTGCTCGACCGCGGCGACAGCACCTCCGCTTCCCGTTGCTCGCCGCTCATCGGTGACGTCGACGCGGACGGCGCGCTCGATGTCCTCGCGGTGGGGCCGGACGGGAACGTCTTCGCGTGGAGTGCCGCCTCGGGCGAGCTGCTCTCCGGTTTCCCGCTCTCGAGCGACCCGCCCGCCGGGTCGCCGTGGGCGGGCGACGCGGACGGAGACGGCGACCTCGACATCCTGATCGTCGGGGACACCGGTCGAGTGCTGTTTTGCAGCCTTCCTCACGAGGGTGAGTTTCCCGTGGGGGATTTCTTGTGGGAGACGGAGGCGGGCAACGCGGCCGGAACGGGTGCATACCCCGATTCGCTCCTGGGAGGCGAGCCCGAGCCCTACGAGGGGCTGCTCAACGCGGACGGGACCTACTGCTACCCGAATCCCGCGAGGGGGACGAACCTCGTCATCCGCGTCGTGCTCACCGAGCCCGCCGACGTCGAGGTGGAGGTTCTCGACGTGACGGGGCAGGTCGTCGAGCGATTCGAGCTCGACGGCGTCTACACCGTGAACGAGATCGTCTGGGACACGTCCGACGTCGCCAGCGGGCTGTACCTTGTCCGCATCGAGGTGTTCGGTGCTCCGGTCTCGGGAGGAAACCCGCTCCGCGATTCGCGGGCTTCCGAGGTGAAGCTCTTCAAGGTAGCAGTCATTCGGTAGCGGCGACCGGTGCTCGCCAACCCGGCGGCGATCCTGCGACGACGAGGCATTCGTGGAGGTGAATTGAGGAAGATCCTGAGCGCAGTCGCGGTTTCCGTTCTAGTGGTCGCCGCGTCGCCGGCGGCGTGCGGAGGCGTGCACGCCCGCTCCGCGGATGGGTACGGGAGCGAACTGATGCTCATCTCGTCCCTCGACGCGCGCGAGGAACTCCTCTCGGCCGACGCGGACGGATCGGCTGAGCACGAGGGAGGAGAGCCGGCCAAGATGTTCGCTCTCTCTCTCATCGTCCCGGGTGCTGGCCAGCTCGCCCAGGGAGAGAAGAGGGGTTACCTCTACCTCCTGGCGGAGGTCGCCTTCTGGGCCGGGTTCTACGTCCTCGACACGAAGGGACTCGACGAGAGGGGAGACTACGAGGCATACGCCGACGACCACTGGAACGACGTGGACTACTACGCCTGGTACCAGGACAATTGCGTCGACTGCGGCGAGGATTGCGCGGGCGATTACGACTGCCGCCCTCTTGGCGAGTACGGCACGCAGGAGTTCTACGAAGATATCGGGAAGTACAAGACGTACTGGCGCTGGTGGAATCCGGACGGCGACGAGGGCGACATCGACTGGGACGGGTACAGCGACGATGACGTCTACTTCAGGGACATCTACTGGGGCATGAGGGACGAGAGCAACAGACATCTCCGTCAGGCGCGCCATCTCATGATGGCGGCGCTTCTGAACCACGTCGTGTCCGGAGTCGACTCGTTCCTGTCGGCGAGAAGGGGAGACGCGGACGCCGGGAGCCGTGAGCGGGATATCGGTCTCGAGTTCGGCGTGCCCGATAACGAGGAGGGGCTCACTTGCGCGCTCGTTGCCAGATACTGATGCGTCGAGCCGGGGTGCGACCGGTTCTCGTCGCTGCGGCCTCGCTGGCGGCAGTCGTCGCGTGCGCGGGGCCTGCGGGCGCCCTCCAGGAGCGGGCGGAGCGAACGCACGTTCGCGCCACGCTCGCGGCCGCGGGGCTGTCCCTCGACTCCGCGGAGGGTCTCCTCGAGAGTTCTGCGGGACTCGACGGCGAGCCCGGGGCCGGCGCGGGCGCGGGGGCGCGGGGGAAGAAGAACCCCCTGGTCGCCATGATCATGTCGGCGGCGGTGCCGGGTTGGGGGGAGCTCTACACCGGCAACACCGGTCGCGCGCGTGGGTTCATCTCGGCGGAGGCAGCCATATGGATCGGCTACGCCGCCTTCACCGTTCAGGAGAATCTCCGGACGGAGGATTACGAGGAGTACGCCGCTATCTTCGCGCGAATCCCCGAGGGTTCCAGCTCTGACTACTACCAGGACGTGGCCGACTACATTCGCAGCGAGGGCGACGACAGCTACAACGAAGCCATACGAGCCGAGGCGAGAAGTCTCTATCCGGATGATCTCGAAGCGCAGCGTGCCTATGTCGAGGCCAACGGGCACTTCGGATCGTCCTCGTGGGAATGGGACAGCAGGGTGAGATTCGACAAGTACCGCGGCCTTCGGCATGACGCCGCGCTGTCGCGGAAGAACGCGTTCTACATGACCGGGCTCGCCGTCCTGAACCGGGCTCTCTCGGTGATCGACAGCGCGTGGATGGCACGGCGGTACAACAAGGGTCACGCTGGAGATCCGACGGCGCGACTCTCCCTGTCTCCAGAGTTCTCGGAGGGCACCGTCGGAAGCCGACTCGCCCTCGAGGTGTCCTTCTGACGGACCGTCTCGCCCCGGGTCTTCCCCTAAAGGCGGAGAACAAACGCGATGCAAACGCCCCGCGCCGCACGCACCCGCACCCCGTGGGGGCTCATGGCCGCCGCGGCGTCCCTAACGATCGCCTTTCTGTCCGCACCGCTTTCCCCCGCTGCCGCAGGGAGATCTCCGTCCTGCGTCGTCGGGCTTGCGCTGCGCGATGTGATAGCCCCGCCGGACGAGTGGGAACTCCGCGATCCCGAGTCGCTCGCAGTCGACCACAGGGGCAACCTGGTGGTCGCCGACACGGGCAACCACCGCGTCGTGGTGATGACTCGCGAGGGCGCAGCCGTCACCGAATTCGGGGGGTACGGATGGGAGGCGGGTCAGTTCGACACGCCCTCCGACCTCTTCGTCCACGAGGGCTTCTTCACCTACGTGCTCGACGAGGGCAATCGCAGGATCGAGAGGTTCGACGTGGACGGCGACTACGTCGACCACGCCGTGGAAGCCGATGAGGCCGGCAGTCCCGTGGCCGTGGCCGTGGGGCGTGAAGGCGGATTCTACATCTTGGACGCCGATTCCCAGACGGTCTTAGCACTGTCGCAGTTCGACGAGGAGCTCGACCCGGTAGGTCAGTTCGGAACGGGAGAGGGCGGTCTGGTGCGGCCGTCCGCGGTGGCGATCGGCCCGTCGGGCGAGATCGGCGTGGCGGATCCGGGTCGGCACGCCGTTCTCGTGTTCGACGAGTTCGGGTCTCCACTGCACGAACTGTCGCTCCCGGACACGTTGGCGCCGGGGGACGTGGTCTTCGACGAAGCGGGAGCCTGTCTGGTCGTCGATGCGGCGCGCGGTCGCGTCGTGGCCTTCCCGCCGGGCGGAGGCGCCGCGACCGCTACGCTCGAGATCGGAGACGCCTTCCGGCCCGTCGCTCTGACGCTCGACGGCGAGGGCACGCTTCTCGTTCTCGATTCCTTGCAGGGTAGAGTACTCGTCATAGAGATGGCCCATGGGGAATGCGGCGTTCGACCGTAGATCGACCTTTCCGCCGGCCCGGCTGGCCGGAATCGTCCTGATCGTCGCGGCCGCGTGCGCCGCGGGCTCAGCGGCGCGTGCCGCAGACGGCGGCGTCGTGGTGCGCGAGGGCGGCGCGCGAACGCTGGTGTTCCTGGGGGTCGAGGCCGCCTCCGGAGTGGTGTTTCCCGACGATCTCGTCGTTGCCGGCTCAGACAGCGTGACGGTCGACGGTATAGCGCAGAGACGAGGTGCGGACTACCGCATCGACTACGACGCCGGCATGCTCCTGCTCCTCACGTCCCCTTCCGACAGTGCCTCGGTCGTCCTGAGGTACCGATTTCTTCCCTTCGCACTCGAGGACGTCTACCGCCACGCCGTCCTGGAGTCGCTGTCCACCCTTCCCCCCTGGCTCTCTGGAGACGCCGAGCTCGTCGACACGGCGTCAGACGCCCCGCCGTCGCTTCCCTCCGGCCTGCGCGTCGGCGGAGCGAAGACCTTTGGCATCAAGATGGGGTCGGACCG
>JAUWRQ010000295.1 GCA_030610515.1 Candidatus Eiseniibacteriota bacterium
AGGCGGTTCAGGCGTTCTGGACTGGGCTGGGACACGGTGCCTCATCTTCCACGACTTCAGACTCGAGACGGTCGCGTCAGCGATCCTCGCTCTGGGCGCTGTAGCGTCGGCTCAGGACGTACTCGGCGCCGGAGACGAGCGTCAGGACGACGGTGGCCAAGCCGAACATCCAGAGGAACGTCCCGGCAACGCCCTCGCCCGCCGCGGCCGGGGCGACGCCCATTCTGGAGAGGATCGTCAGGTGAAGGAGCATGAGCGCGACCCAGGCCATCTGCGAGGCGGTCTTCCACTTCGCGACCCGGCTCGTTACGAATCCGTCGCCGCTCTTCACTGCTCCGGTTCGCCATCCGAGGATCAGCAGTTCACGACCGACGATCGCGGCCACCATCCAGAGCCTGACGTAGGGGACGCGAAGGAGCAGGAAGCCGATCAGAGTGAGCGAGACCAGGACCTTGTCGGCGAGCGGGTCCATCAGCTTGCCGAACTCCGTCACGTTGTTGGACTTTCTGGCTAGATAGCCGTCGTAGAGGTCGGTGAGCATGGCCACGAGAAACAGATAGAAGCACAACCTGACCTCACCGGCGATGAGGCAGGCCAGCACGATCGGGGCCAGGATCAGCCGCGCAACCGTAAGTCGGTTCGGCAGGTTCATCACTACATACGGCTCCGGGGATTCGCCGCCTGAGCTACGACTGAGTGAGCTCCTCCCTCTTGAGAAGCCACTCCCAGTTTCGGTCCACGTCCGCCTGGATCTCGTCGATGATGTGTGTGTTCTGCTCCTTGAAAAGATGGGCGAAGCGCCCCTGGCGCTTGAGCCACTCGCTCACAGGGAGCTTCTCCTTCGGCTTCCTTGTTACCCTGATGACGCCGTTCTCGACCTCGAAGATCGGCCAGAAGCAGGTGTCGACGGCCATCCTCGCGATGTCCATCGACTCCTCCATCGGGTAACGCCAGCCTCGGGTACACGGTGCCAGGATGTTCATGAACGCCGGTCCATCGATCGCGAGTGCCTTCTCGACCTTGTCGGAGAGGTCCTTCGGATACCCGGGCGTGGCCTGTGCGACGTACGGAATGCGGTGAGCCATCATGATCTCGGTCAGGGGCTTCGCGAAGTCCTTCTTTCCAGGCGAGACCTTGCCTACCGGCGTCGTGGACGTCGCGGTGCCCCTCGGCGTCCCGCTCGACCGCTGGATTCCAGTGTTCATGTAGGCCTCGTTGTCGTAGCAAATGTACAGCATGTTGTGCCCACGCTCCATGGCTCCCGACAGAGACTGGAGGCCGATGTCGTACGTAGCGCCATCGCCGCCCATCGCGATGAACTTGATCTCCTTGTCCACCCTGCCTTGGCGACGCAGGGACCTGTAGGCCGCCTCGATGCCGCTCATCGTGGCGGCGGAGTTCTCGAAGGCGCTGTGTATGAACGGCGTTCTCCACGCGGTGTACGGGTAGATCGTCGTCACTACCTCCACACAGCCCGTCGCGCATCCGCACACCGTGTCCTTCCCCGCCGTCAGGAGAATCTGTCGCATGGCAGTCATCGGAAGACATCCCGCGCACGCGCGGTGCCCGCCGGCCATCAGTTCCTCTCGCGCTGCTAAGCTCTTTATGCCCGGCATCTCACTTCCCCTCCCGGAGCCCGACGAATCGGATGTTGTCGTCCGGCGTCCCTTCGCTAGCGACTCTCTCCAGCTCGCCGAAGACGGATCTGATGTGCTCTGTCGACATGTCGCGGCCACCGAGACCGTAGATGTAGTCGACGATCGCTGTCTCGACCCCGGAGCCGTAGAGGGCGGCCTTGATCTCCTTGTGAACCGGTCCTCCGGGTGCCCCAAACGAGATGGAGCGATCGAGCACGCCGACGGCCCTGGCGTTTTTCAGGCTCGCGACTATGTCCTCTTCCACGAACGGGCGAAGCGACCTGATCTTGAGGAGACCCACCTTCGTGCCTTCCGCGCGCATGTCGTCGACCACGGACTTCGCCGTGCCGCACGTCGAGCCCAACGCCACGACCACCAGCTCGGCGTCATCGAGCTCGTACTTCTCCAGGAGGTCGTACGAGCGTCCCGAGAGCTCGCCGTACTCGCGTCCGATCTGTCGGATCACCTCGGGAGCCGCCCTCATCCCCTCGACCTGCTGTCTCTTGTGCTCGAAATAGTAGTCCTGGAGGTCGAGAGGGCCGAAGGTCATGGGGTTGTCGGTGTTCAGAATCGAGTACTTCGACTCGTACGTGCCGACCCACTTCCTGACCTCCGCGTCCTCGAGTCCCTCGAGTACCTCGGCGGTGTGGCTGATGATGAAGCCGTCGAACGTGACCATCACGGGCAGGAGCACGTCCGGGTGTTCGGCGATTCTGACGGCCTGCAGGATATTGTCGTACACCTCTTGGGCGTTTTCCGAGTAGAGCTGTATCCATCCGCTGTCCCTGCAACCCATCGTGTCGCTATGGTCGCAGTGGATGTTGATCGGCCCCGAAAGGGCCCTGTTGATGACCGGCATCACGATCGGCAGTCTGTAGGAGGCCGCGATGTACACGATCTCCCACATGAGAGCCAGCCCGTTGGCCGACGTCGCGGTCATCGCTCTGGCCCCGGCCGCGGCCGCGCCCACCGTTGCGCTCATGGCGCTGTGCTCGGACTCGACGAGCACGAGCTCGGCTTTGACGTCGCCGTCCGCGGCGAACTCAGCGAACTTGTGCATCAGTTCAGTTTGCGGAGTGATCGGGAACGTCGCGACGACGTCGGGATCGATCTGCCGCATCGCCTCGGCGCCTGCGTCGTTCCCCGTGAGGGTAAGTCTCCTCGCCACTCTGTCGTTCTCCCTTCTCGTTGCACCGCTCGCGACCGGCTATTCCTTCGCGACGTCGGTCTCGAGTTTCATTTCTATCGATTTCGGA
>JAUWRQ010000009.1 GCA_030610515.1 Candidatus Eiseniibacteriota bacterium
CCTGTAGATGCCCATCTCCTTCGACTCACGCACACCGTCCATCACGTGCGAACGGAAGTCGCGATAGACGAACTCGACACCGTGCGCCGCCGCCGTGCTCTCACCCGCCGCCTTGATCGCGTCGTGGTCCTGGTGCGTGCTCACGAGCATGCTCGTGGTGAATGCGTCGTACCCGAGGGCGGCCGCAAGCTCCGCAACGCGATTCAAGCGCATCTCGTAGCAGATCGGACAGCGCTCGCGCTCGTGTCCGGCGACGGCGCGGCAGAACTCCACGAGTCCGTACGGATCTTCGTGCACGATGGGGATTCCCAGCAAAGAGGCCACGTCCCGCGCGGCCTCGTTCCTGCGCTCGAACTCGCGGTACGGATGGATGTTCGGGTTGACCAGAGCCCCGGCCACCTCGTGTCCCGAGGCTAGGAGTTCGCGCATCGGGACGATGGCACAGGGACCGCAGCAGATGTGAAGGAGAACGTGCATGATCTCGCAGTCGTCTGGTGGGTGCGTCACGACCGACGGGGTCGGGGTCGGCCACCGTGCCGGACCGCCCAGCAGGCCGACCTCCGCGCCCAGCCACCCAGGGGGCCGGCCGCCGCTACAGGAGCTTGCCCTGCTCGCCCAGCGTGCTGGGAACCCCGAAGTAGTCGTACGCTGCCGGAGTCGCCTCACGCCCGCGCTGAGTTCGCTTGAGCAGACCCTCCTGGATCAGGAAGGGCTCGTAGATCTCCTCGATGGTCTCAGACTCCTCGCCCACCGCGACGGCGAGGCTCTTGATGCCGACGGGACCGCCTCCGAACTTGAGGAGGATCGCCTCCATGATCCTGCGATCCATCTCGTCGAGCCCTCGCTCGTCGACCTCGAGCCTGAGGAGCGACTCGTGCGCGACCTGAGCGGACACGCGCCCGTCGCCCATGACCTCGGCGAAATCGCGGATGCGGCGGAGCAACCGGTTGGCGATCCTCGGTGTCCCACGCGAGCGACGCGCGATCTCGAGGGTGCCTTCCTCATCGATGGGCACGCCGAGGATCTCAGCCGAGCGTCCGACGATGCTCGCCAGCTCCTCGGGATCGTAGTAGCTGAGCCGTTGGGCCACGCCGAAACGCGACCGAAGAGGCGAGGTCAGCAAGCCGGCCCTGGTCGTTGCGGCCACGAGCGTGAAGTGCTCGAGGTTGAGCTTGACGCTCCGCGCCGAGGGACCCTTGTCCAGCACGATGTCGACGGAAAAATCCTCCATCGCCGGGTAGAGATACTCCTCCACGACGTGTTGCAGGCGGTGCATCTCGTCTATGAAGAGGACGTCGCCGCGCTTGAGGTTGGTGAGCATACCGGTGAGGTCGTACGGACGCTCGATGACCGGTCCCGACGTCGAGACGAGTTCGGTCTCCATCTCCGCTGCAATGATGTGGGCGAGCGTGGTCTTGCCCAGACCCGGCGGGCCGTAGAAAAGGCAGTGGTCCAAGGGCTCGTCGCGCTTCTTCGCGGCCTCGATGAAGACGCTCAGATTGGCCTTGAGCGTGTCCTGGCCGACGAACTCGTCGAAGCGCTTAGGACGAAGTCTGGTCTCGAACCGCACGTCGTCCTTGGACAGGCTGGGTCTCGTGACGCGTTCGGTCATCTCGAGCTACCTCCCCTTCCGGAGAGCGCGCATTATGAGTTCTTCGACGCGGAGCTCGCAATCCGACTCCCGCTGGACCCGCAGCACCGCCTCCCGCGCCGTCGCGTTGCTCATGCCGAGCGACACGAGGGCGAGCACTGCATCGCCCGCGTCCTCGGTCCCGCCGTCGCCGCCTCCGATCGAGGAGACGTCGAGACCGGACAGCTTCTCCTTGAGCTCGACGATCATGCGCTGCGCCGTCTTCTTGCCGATGCCGGAGATGCTGGTCAGAAGCCCAAGGTTTTCCTCGATGACGGCCTTGTGAAAGACGTCCGGCGCGAGGCCCGAGAGCACCGCGAGTCCCAGCTTGGGGCCGATGCCCGATATCGATATGAGATCGAGGAAGAGCACGCGCTCGGCTTCCGTCGCGAAGCCGAACAGCTCGAGCGCGTCATCCCTGACGTGCAGATGTGTGAAGAGATGGACCTCGCCTCCCTCGTCCGGCAGCCTGCGGAAGGTCGAAACGGGCACCAGGAGACGGAACCCGACTCCTCCGACGTCGACGACGACGCCGGCGGCGGCCTTCCTCGCAAGCTTGCCCCTGAGTTCCGAGATCATCCGAGGGTACTCCCGTCACACGCTCATCATCCGGACCGACTCACGGCCGCCCGAAGCGCCCGTCCCGCTCGCTCAGGGGAGACCGCTCCCGTCCCTCTTGTGAAGATGACAGAGAGCCACGGCCAGCGCGTCCGACTCGTCTTCCTTCATCCCAGAGACGTCCACATCGAGAAGCCTGGCGACCATCGACGCAACCTGCGCCTTGGACGCGGAACCGATGCCGACGACCGACTTCTTCACCTCGCGCGGAGCGTATTCGTAGACCGGAGCGCCGCACTCGGCCGCGGCCAGGAGCACCACTCCGCGCGCGTGGCCGAGCTTCAGGGCCGACCTGACGTTCCTGGCGAGGAACACGTCCTCGACGGCGACCTCGTCGGGTCGTTCGGCCTCGATGCGGCTCACTATCTCATCGTGGATCCTGCGAAGGCGCTCGGGCAGAGGCACCCTGGAAGACGTAGTGATACTCCACCACCCCAGGGCGCGGGGACGCCCGCTCTCGCTCGAGACGGCGCCGATGCCTGTCGTGATAGTCCCGGGATCGATACCCAGCACCACGACCGTGTCGGACACTCGACTAGACCTCTTCCTTCAGTCGCTCGAGGACCTCGTCAGGAATGTCGAAGTTCGCAGATACGTTCTGTATGTCATCGTGGTCGTCGAGCACGTCCATGAGCTTCAGGATCTTCCGAGCGTCGTTCTCATCGAGCTCGACCGTCGTGCCCGGGATCCATGTCACCTCGGACCGCGACACATCGATGCCCGCCGCGGTGAGCGCGTCGCGAACCGCCATGAAGTTCTTGGGATCGGTGGTCACCTCGAAATCGCCGTCCTCGGCGTTCAGGTCCTCCGCTCCGGCCTCGAGCACCGCCTCCATGACGCTGTCCTCTTCGTTCCCCTCCGAGGGGACCGTGATGATGCCCTTCTGAGAGAAGTTCCACGCCACACTTCCGCTCTCGCCCAGATGACCGCCGTGCTTCTGCAGCATGTTGCGAATCTCGCCCACCGTCCGGTTCTTGTTGTCGGTCAGAACCTGGATGATCATCGCGACGCCGGCGGAGCCGTACGCCTCGTACATGATCTCCTCGTAGACGACGCCCTTGATCTGCCCTGAGCCCTTGGCGACCGCCTTCTCGATCTTGTCGTTCGGCATGTTGGCGTCGCGCGCCGCCTGAACCGCGGTCCTGAGCCTCGGGTTCATGTTCGAGTCGCCGCCACCCGCCCGGGCGTCGGTCTCGATGAGCTTGGCGTGCTTGTTGAACATCTTGCCGCGCTTAGCATCCGTCGCGGCCTTCTTGTGCTTGATGCTCGCCCATTTCGAATGTCCCGACATCGGACACCCTCCCTGTGATGGCGCCGCGTCGCGCCGTTCGAATCCTAGTCCTCGTCGGCCTCGACCGTCGACTCAGCCACGACCTTCGCCTGCACGTCGCCCGGAACCTCTCCGTAGTGCGAGAACTCCATCTCGAAGAACCCGCGCCCCTGCGTGATCGACCGCAAGTGCGTCGAGTACTTGTAGAGCTCGGCCAGAGGAACGACCGCCTTCACCACCTGGTACCGCCCCTCCTGCCCCGTCTCCCGGATCTTGCCCCTGCGGGACGAGACGTCGCTCATGACGTCCCCCAGGTACTCGTCCGGAACTGAGACGGAGATGAGGTAGACCGGCTCTAGGAGAACCGGGTTCGCGTCTGCGGCCGCCAGCCGGAAGCCGATCGAACCCGCCATCTTGAACGCCATCTCAGAGGAATCGACCGAGTGGTACTTACCATCGTAGACGGCGACGCGAACATCGACCACCGGGTATCCCGCGATGACGCCTTTGTTCATACGCTCGACGACACCCTTCTCAACAGCGGGGATGAACTTGGACGGAATGGCTCCTCCGACGACCTCGTTGACGAACTCGAATCCATCGCCCCGGGTAGTCGGCTCGAGCCTCAACCACGCGACGCCGAACTGCCCGCGCCCGCCGCTTTGCTTCTTGTACTTCCCCTCGGCCTTGGCCGACCCTCGAAGGGTCTCGCGGTACGGAATCCGCGGCTTCTCGGTCTCGACCTCGATGCCGAACTTGCTCTTGAGCTCCGCGACCTTGACGTCGAGGTGCTGCTCACCCAGGCCCGACATGATGGTCTGCCTGATGACCGGGTCGTACGCCGCCGTGAAGGTCGGGTCCTCTTCCTGGAGCTTCGAGAGCCCCTGCGAGATCTTCTCCTCGTCGCCTTTCGACTTGGCGTGGACGGCCACCGAGAGCACTGCCTTGGGGAACGCGACCGTCGGCAGCACGATCGGACTGGACTTCGCGCAGAGCGTGTCGCCGGTCGACGTGATCTTGAGCTTGACGACGGCGCCGATGTCGCCCACGGAGACCGATTCCATCTCCTTGCGATCGTGCCCGACAAGCGAGTAGACCGTACCCATGCGTTCGGTCTCGTCCTCCCTCGTGTTCAGGACCTCGTTCCCGGAACTCACGCTTCCCGAGTAGACCCTGAAGAGCGAGAGCTCGCCCACGTGCTGCTCGGCGACGGTCTTGAAGACCAGAGCCGAGAACGGCGCACCGGCCTCCGCCGGGATCTTGACCTCGTCCTCCGAGCCGGGCTTCGCGCCGACAGCCTCGGTGACCGTTGCCGCGGAAGGCAAAACGGAGACCACGAGATCGAGCAGCTGCTGGACGCCTGCCGCAGACTCAGCGGCCGTCGCCACGACCGGCACGACGGACGCCTGGGCGATGCCGGCTTGGAGCCCCTTGCGAATCTCGCCCGCTGATAGGGTCTCGTCACTGAAGAACTTCTCCATCAGCGCTTCGTCGTTCTCGGCCGCGGCCTCGATGAGCTGCGTGCGAAGCTCGGCCACCTCGTCGGCCATGTCCGCGGGGATGTCCTCGGTCTTGAACTTGCCGGGCGACTCGTGGATGTAGGCTTTCTCCTCGATGAGGTCGACGACACCCCTGAAGCCGTCCGCTGCGCCGATCGGCACTACGACGGGTGCCGGCCGGCCTCCAAGCCGCTCGCTGATCTGCTCCAGGCACTTCCTGTAGTCCGCGTGCTCCTTGTCCATTTTGTTGACACAGACCATGCGGGGCATGGACGCGCTTTCGAGGAACTGCCACACGAGCTCCGTCCCCACCTCGACACCGGATGGCGCAGCCAGGAGAACGACGGCCGAGTCGGCGACTCTGATGCCGGCCTTCACGTCGCCGTAGAAGTCGGCGTATCCTGGGCAATCCAGGATATTGACCTTGGCCCCCCGCCAGTCGCAGTAGCCGACACCGAGGTTGATGGTGATCCCTCGCTTCCTCTCACTCTCAGTGTAGTCGAGCACGGCGGACCCATCGTCCACGCTGCCCATTCTCGACACCGCGCCAGCCGCAAACAGCATCGCCTCTGCGAGCGTCGTCTTGCCCGCGTCGCCGTGAGCCAGAAGCGCGATGTTCCTGATCTTGTCGGGAGCTGGTGACTTCATTGTCCTTCCCTTCAGGGGATTCCAGGTGCGATGGCGGCTGGCGCCCGCGCGTTCGCGACACGCCCGGACCATCCCGCAGCGTTCACAATCGTTAGAAGTTACCCGCCCGTGGGGGCTTCCGTCAACCTGAAACTCCCACATTGAGGTTGCGCCTCTGCCCATCCGCGTGCGAGTTTTGGGGTTTGAAGAGCAGCTACCGGAAGAAGACGGGGCCGGTGGGAGCGACCCCGTTGCTCAGTTCCAGCTCCCCCGGGCCGTCCTCTCGAGGGCCCGGGCACTCGGGCAGACCACGGAGGCACCATCTCATGCTTGCAGCGCTTCGCACAAACACGAAGGTCGTTCTCTGGATCGTCGTCGTCGGTTTCATCGGGTTCATCTTCGCCGGCTGGGGCCGGGGCTTGCAGAGCTCACGCGGCGGCG
Organism: Candidatus Eiseniibacteriota bacterium; assembly: GCA_030610515.1. Classification (GTDB taxonomy): domain Bacteria; phylum Joyebacterota; class Joyebacteria; order Joyebacterales; family Joyebacteraceae; genus WJLY01. The sequence goes on from JAUWRQ010000009.1 coordinate 6,086, forward strand.
CGCCCGAGAGGGGCGTCATAGGCGCGGTGGACGGCGTCAAGATCACCTACAGGAGCTTCAATGAGGAGCTCTCTAACAGGCTTCGCTCCTACGCCGAGCGCACTGGTTCCGAGGTCTCCGATGCCACTCGCGATGCCCTGCGCCAGGAAACGTGGAACTCGATGGTCGCTGACATCCTCATCTCAGGCGAGATCAGGAGGCTCCGCATCGACATCCCCGATGACCACGTGTTCGACCTCCTCTGGAACAACCCGCCGCAGCAGGTATACCAGTCGGCCTCCTTCACGGACGAGAACGGCGAGTTCGATTTCGACCTCTACCACCGCGAAATCCAGCTGCACCCCGAGCGCTGGGAGGGCATCGCCCAGATGTATCGCTCGTCACTCCAGCGCCAGATACTCCAGCAGGAGATTCAGTCCGGCGCCTTCGTCTCCGACAACGAGGTCTGGGACGAGTTCGCCGCGGCCAACGAGAAGGTCCGCGTCTCCTACGTCGACATAGACGCGAGACGCATCGACGCGGCGCCGCTCATGCCGATCGCCGAGGAGGCGAGGACGTACTTCGACAGCAACCGTGCCGAGTACGAGCAGCCCCCGACCGCAGTGCTGCGCTACGTTGAGTTCCCGAAGACGGCCTCCCCCGCCGACGAGGAGGATCTCCGCACGTTCCTGGCCGACCTCGCCGCCGTCACCCGCGACGGAGAGGACTTCGCCGAGCTCGCAAAGACATACTCTCAGGGGCCCAGCGCTCCGAACGGTGGTGACCTCGGCTGGTTCGGGCGCGGGCAAATGGTCGAGGAGTTCGACAACGCGGTGTTCGCGCTGGACGTCGGCGAGGTGAGCGAGCCCGTCAGGACGCAGTTCGGCTACCACATCATCAAGGTCGAGGACCGACGCGGCCGAGGCGACGAAGAAGAGGTGATGGCCCGACACATCCTCCTGAAGCTGGGACCGAGCGAAGAAACGCTCATGGACATCGAGAACCGGGCGGTCGAGCTCGTGAAGCTGGCCGAAGAGACGGGATTCGAAGCTGCGGCGGACTCGCTGGAGTTCGAGGTAGGGACCACGACCCCGTTCGAGGACGACAGAATGATCCCCGGCGTCGGTGAGATGCGACCGGCCGTCGTGATCTCGTTCGAGAACGACCCCGGGTTCACGTTCGGACCCTTCGTCTCCCGCGACGCCTACTTCGTGTTCGAGGTGGCCGAGCGCAACGACGCCAGGCTCCCGACGTACGACGATCTGGCCGCGGAGGCCGAGGAGCGCGGCGCGAAGCACCCGGCCGTGTTGGCACTTCTTCAGGAACGCAGGTCCGACAAGGCACACGCGACGGCACAGAGGATCGCCGAAGCCGTCAGGACCGGGTCTTCACTCGAAGAGGCCGCCGCAGCCGAGGAGCTCATCGTGGAGCAGAGCGAGCCCTTCTCACGCAGGGACCACGTGCGGCGAATCGGAAGGACGAACGAGTTCGTGGGAACGAGCTTCGGGATCCGCACCGGCGAGACGAGTGGTGTGGTCGCCGTGGGCGATCCGCCCCACTACTTCGTTCTTCGTGTCGATGAGAAGACGGCCTCCGACCGTCAGCTCTTCACGGAGCAGCACGCGGAGCTCCGGCAGCAGCTCCTGAGGCGGGAGCAGATCGATCTCTTCACGTCGTGGCTCGAGGGACTGACCGCCGCAGCCGACATCGACGACTACCGCGAGCGGTACTTCTAGCGACGAGACGGCTCCGATTCCTCGCGCCCGGGTCCTCAGCCGCCCAGGTACGACTCGTAGTCGGCGCCCACGACGACGATCACGTCGACGAGCGGCGTCTCGGGAACCTGCTGGATCACGTTCGAGGTTCCAATCAGGCGCGCCACGCTCGCCGCGCTCGCAAGATCGCCGGTGCGGTCGATGACGATCGACTCCGGGTAGTCGAAGCTGTCGGCATTGCGGAAGTCGACGACGTCGAATCCGAGTCCACGCAGGTGCCTCGCGGTCCGCTGTCCTATCCCCTCCACGCCGCAACCGTTCAGAACGAGCACCGTGAGCTCCCCCGACCTCGAAGGCGGGGGCGCGAACACGTCCAGGAGGCTCACCGCAAGGTAGGCGACTGCCGCCAAGAGAATGAGCGCGGCGATCGTGTAGCCTGCGGAGGCGGGGGACACCTTCTTTCTTCTGCGCCGCTTCTTCCTTGCCACCGTATCTTCTCCTCAGGATACTCCCGCGCTCCCGAGCCGCGTCCTACGCGCCTCCCAGGTGCTCCAGCAGTCGATCGTAGGTCTGCAGCAGCAGCTCCGGGATGACGCGCGTCTCGCCCAGCACGGGCATGAAGTTCGTGTCACCCTCCCAGCGCGGGACGATGTGCACGTGCACGTGTCCGGGCACACCGGCGCCGGCACAGTGCCCGAGATTGATGCCCATGTTCATACCCTGGGGCGCGAACGCGCGCTCGAGGATGCCCTCCGCGCGCGTCACCGTCTCGATGAGGTCGCAGCGCTCCGCGGGCTCGAGCTCGGTCAGGGTCGCGGCATGCTTGAACGGCGCTATCATGAGATGGCCGTTGTTGTACGGGTAGGCGTTCATGATGATGAAAGAACTCTCGGTACGAAGCAGAATGAGATTCTTCCTGTCGTCGTTCTCCGCTGGTTTGTCGCAGAAGATGCACCCGTCGGCGCTCTCCGACATGAGGTACTCCATTCTCCATGGCGCCCAGAGTCTGTCCATGCGTTCCTCTAGAACACGATGTTGTCTATGAGCCGCGTCTTGCCGACGAACGCGGCTGCAGCGATCATGGTCCCCGGACCGAGCTCGACCACGTCCTCGAGAGTGCTTTCGTCCACCGCGGCGACGTACTGGACGCTCGTGGTCGGCCTCGCGCTTATCGCCGCCCACACCTGCTCGACGACGGCGGAAGCGTCCTTCTCCCCCGTCTCGTACGTCTCCCGCGCAGCGGTCAGCGCCTCGCGTAGCGCCACCGCGTCAGACCGCTCCTCAGGCGACAGGAACCTGGTCCTCGAACTCATCGCGAGCCCGTCCGGCTCGCGCACGGTCGCCCCGAGTTCTATCCGCACGTCCACGTCGAGGTCCGCCACCATCCTCTCGATAATGGCCGCCTGCTGGCCATCCTTCCGACCGAACACCGCAACGGTCGGGTTCACGATGTTCAGGAGTTTCGCGACGATGGTGCAGACGCCGTCGAAGTGGCCGGGGCGGAAAGCGCCGCACAGCTTGGTCGAGAGCTTCTGCACGTGGACGACGGTCGCGTAGTGAGCGGGATAGATCTCGTCGGCGGACGGAACGAAGAGAATATCGCAACCCGCCTTCTCCGCGAGTTTCTTGTCGCGCTTGAGATCACGCGGATATCTGTCGAGGTCCTCCGACGGCCCGAACTGCGTCGGGTTCACGAAGACACTCACGACCACGACGTCCGAGAGCTCGCGGGCCCGCCTCACGAGACTCAGGTGTCCCTCGTGCAGATAGCCCATGGTCGGGACGAGACCCACAACGGACCCGGACTCGCGAAGAGCCCGCGACCTCGTCTTCATCTCCTCGACCGAACGGATCGTCTCCACGACGCGCCTCCGGCGTCCACATGAGCCTGTCGCTTCAAGGCCGCGCTCCGGCTTCCCGCGCGAGCCTGCCGCTTCAACGCCGCGCTCCGACTCCCCGCGCGAGCCTGCCGCTTCAAAACCGCGCTCCGGCCTCCCGCGCGAGCCTGCCGTCCTCACTCGCTCAGTAGCTCTCGCTCTCGTCGGGGTAGTCTCCACCGCGAACGTCGCGCACGAACCCTGCCGCCGCCGCCGCTATCACGGAACGGGCGTCGCCGTACGACCTCACGAACTTCGGGAGCCGCCCGTCGACCATCCCGATGATGTCGTTGATGACGAGCACCTGGCCGTCGCAGTGTGGACCCGCGCCTATGCCGATCGTAGGAATCGCAACGGACTCCGAGATCTCGCGCCCCACGTCCGCGGGCATCCCCTCGAGGACCATGGCGAAGCACCCGGCCTCGGAGAGCGCGCGCCCATCATCCACCAGTCGCGCCCTCGTATCATCGTCCCTGCCCTGGACTCTGTAGCCGCCCAGCTCGTGGATCGACTGCGGTGTGAGGCCTATGTGCCCCATGACCGGGATGCCGGCCTCGAGAACCGCTTCGATCTTGCGAACGACCTTCCGGCCGCCCTCGAGCTTGACGGCGGCCGCGCCGCCTTCCTTGACGAGCCGTCCCGCGTTCCGGACCGCATCCGACACGGAAGCCTGGTACGACATGAAGGGCATGTCACCGACGAGAAGCGCCCGCGGACGAGCCCTCG
>JAUWRQ010000328.1 GCA_030610515.1 Candidatus Eiseniibacteriota bacterium
CTACATGTCCGGCGGCAAGATCATCTACAACAAGACGCGCCCAGACTACGATCGCATCACTTACTTCGAGGTCGGGGGCGAGCCGTGGCAGCACGACAGGATCTACAGGGTGGTGACGTCCGACTTCCTCGCCACCGGCAACGCCGGCCTCTACATGCTGCCGCTGGTGCCGGAGGAGAAGAAGATGCGGACCTCGACAACGTGTATGGACGCCGCCGTGCACTACATCGAGCGTCACTCGCCTATCGGGAACACCATGGACGGGCGCTGGGTTCGCGACGACACTTCAGAGCTGGATCCGACCCTGGCTACCGCCATGGAGGGAATGGAGCCGCTGGGTCCCCCCGAGGATGAGTCGGGCGGAGCGTACCAGTAGCAGACAGCATATCTTAGCGGCCGGGCCGGCAGCAGGGTGGCCTTGATGTGGTCCCGCGCTCCGGCATCGGCAGATGGAATCACCAGGAGGGCCCCGGGCCGCGCGGTCCACGGGTCCTCCTGCTCTTGTCGGGGCGTCAGAAAGCTGGACAAGCACTGTTGAATGTGATATAATGGCGTGACGCAAAACAACCCGCTGCAGCGTGCGGAGGGCGTTGTTCCGTTTTCGCCTGACGCAGAGCGGATAGCTGTCTGTTGGCACAAAGGAGGTGCGCCGGCAAGACAACACGTGTGGCAAGCGATTCCGGCAGTATTGAGACAGCGAGTCCTTTGGAGAAGGAGGACCTTAAGATGACGAGACTACCCATCGCAGCCCTGATGGTCCTCGTGTTTGCCGTAGGTATCGCCGCGGCCAGTCCCGCGGGCGACAACATCGTGATCAATGAGATCTACTGCGACGGCAACGGCTACTACGACGGTTCGGAGTTCATCGAGCTCTACAACCCGACCGACGGCGCCATCGACATCAGCGGTTGGGTGCTGACGGGCGTCGAGTATGACGAGGCGTGCGGAGGCGAGGACCTGTGGCGGTTCCCGCTGTCGCCCACGGTCACGATCCTGGCCGGCGAGTACCTGGTTGTTACCAAGGACGGTGACGAGAGCGCAAACCCCGAAAACGACGACTCATTCAAGTGGGAGTTCGGGTTCTATCCGGATTTCGAGATGCTCGACCCGTCCTTCTTCGCCGAGACTGACAGTCCCTTTGTCGCAGACATGGATCTTCTTACGGACGATCCGGCGACCAACTACAGCGACGAGATCCAGCTGGTCGGGGGCAGGGGCTACGGCATCATCTGCTCATCTCCGACGAGCGACTCGGACGTCGTCTATCTGTACGACGGCGACCCGAGCAGCGGTCCTGTGAATCTGATCGATCTTGTTGAGTACATCGATCCGGACGAGTGCTCGACCGACCCGTGCGTCTATCCGTTCTCGGACGATGGGGCCGACGACAACGCGTTCCTGGGAATCCCCTTCCTCGGCAACTCGCTGGGACGTGACGCGTCCGGCACCGATACGGACATGAGCATCAACGACTGGGCGATGCAGGCGCCGACGCCCGGCGCGGAGAACATCGATAACACGCCCCCGTGGATGCGCACACTGCGCTACTCCCCGATACCGCCGAACGAGAACGACGACACGATGATCAGCGTGTACGTGACGGACGACGGCACGATCGACTCCGTCATGGTCTACTACAGGGTCGGCACCGGCAGCTGGAGCAAGGTGGCGGCGTCGGGCAGCGATTCCCTCTACACGGCAGCCATCCCGGCGTCGGAGGTCTTCGACGGGGACGTGGTGGATTACTTCATGCGCGCCGTGGACAACTTCTGCGCCACGATGAACTACCCGTCCGAGGCAATGAGCGGCCCGTACTCCTACAGAGTTGGTATCACGCCGATCCTCAGCGTCCAGTCTGTCAGCGCGGGTGGCGATACGTCCGCCTATTACGGGTTGCCGGTGAACGTCCGGGGCATCGTCACGATGGCGACGGACGTCATGGAAGACAACTTGTTCTACATTCACGACGCGACCGGCGAGTTTCACGGCATAGCATGCTACATGGGCGGCGAGCCCACACCCGTGCAGGAGGGCGACCTCGTCACGTTCTGCGGGAGGGTCACCGAGTACTACGGCCTGACGGAGGTCTCCAGGCACTTCGAGGGGTCGATGGTCATCGAGTCCTCCGGCAACCCGCACCACGGCTACACGGACGTGACCACGGCCCAGATCACGTACAACAACATCGCCTCAGAGCCCTACGAGGGCCAGCTCGTGCGCGTCACTGACGCGCAGGTGACGCTCGCGTCGGACACTTACGGTATCTGGTACTGCTGGGACAGCTCGTTCGTCAACTGCAAGGTTGACGACGAGGCCTACTACACCTATGACGCCGAGGTGGGCGATGCGCTCACGGAGCTCCGCGGTATCCTCTTCTACGGCTACTCCGAGTACAAGGTGCAGCCGCGCTATGACGAGGACATCATCGGTCCGCCGCGCATCACCGACGTGCGGTACTCGCCGGTTCCGCCGGCGGACGGTGTTATCACGACCATTTCCGCGACCCTCGATGACAACGTCGGCATCAGCTCGGCGACTTTGCACTGGTCTCTCAATCCGGTGAGGCCGTATCCCAACACGGTGCCCATGAGCGAGGCCAAGTACACAGGTACCTGGGAGGGTGACATC
>JAUWRQ010000075.1 GCA_030610515.1 Candidatus Eiseniibacteriota bacterium
ACAGACGCTCGAACTCCGAGATGCCGCCCTCGGGCACATTCCACTCCATCGAGTGCCTGGTTCCGCCGAGAGCGACGTGCGGTTGGAGTGGCCGCTCGTGCCGGAATGTGTATCGGAGGCCAGCGAAGTACTGGTCGAGGTCCCAGCCACGGCCGTCGTCCGTCTCGTGACTAGTCTGGACCATGCGACCCTCGAAGGCGAGCTTCTGGGAGAACCCCAGCATCAATCCGAAGCCGAAGCCGCACCCCGACGAAAGATCGTAGTCGCCCGAGTACCCCCCGCCCGACGGGACGACGAATCTCGGGACTTCGCCCCACACCTCGGCCCCGCCTCTGCCGTAACGGCTGGAGCGCCATCTGGTTGCGCCGCCTCGCGCGGGCGCGTCCGCGGCCCAGCCGGTCACCAGAAGAGCCAGGAGCAGTAGGACGGCTGCCGAGCGTACGTTGTCAGTCATCGGTCTCATCGTGAATCCATTCGCTGTAGTCCGGGGACGAGAGGCCCATCTCGAAGCCCACGATCTCGGGAACCTCGTAGGGATGTGTTTCGAGCAGGAAGGCCGTGAGCCTCGGAGCGAGCTTGGCTGTGGTCTTGAAGACGCACATCCACTCCGTTTCGGTCTCGACACGCCCGTCCCACCAGTAGGTGCTCTCGATCGGCCCTAGTACCTGACCACAGGCCGCGAGCCTCTTCTCCACGACGCCCCGGACGAGTGCGTCCGCCCGCTCGCGATCGTCTATGGTCGTCTGCACCTGGAAGCACGTTCGCCGCAAGGAGCCCCTCCTTGAGAGACCCGCTAACCGGGCGCCACGTTGCGGACGGTCTCCACACGGTGGGAAGACCCTGCGCACCCCGAGGCCAAGCGAGAACGGCCCGAAACGAAGGCCCCCGGCCTGTCACCGGCCGGGACTGACCAGCGTTCCGGGGCGCCGTCGGGCACTTCCCCCTATATGAATATGTACCGCAGTACGAAGAGCCCGGCAAGGACATAAACGAGCCAGTGCACGTCGCGCGCCCTGCCGGAGAGGGCCTTCACCAGCGGGTAGCTTATGAAGCCGATCGCGAGGCCGTGAGAGATGCTGAACGTGAGCGGCATGACGATGAGCGTGAGGAACGCGGGAATGGCGTCCGAGTACTCGGTCCACTCGATGCGAGATACGCACTTCATCATGAGACACCCAACTATGATGAGAGCGGGAGCCGTGATGGGATGGACGATGACCCCCTCCGCGATCTCGTGGCCGCCCCCGAACATCGAAACGAGAGGCGTGAAGAAGAGCGCGGCGAGGAAGAGCGCTGCGGTGAACACGTTCGCGAGGCCGGTGCGCGCCCCGGCGGAGACGCCGGCGGCGCTCTCGATGTAGCTCGTCACGTTCGAGGTCCCCAGCGGCGCTCCCGCCATCGTGGCGATCGAGTCCGAGATGAGGGCGCGGTTGACGCGTGGGAGCTTCCCGTCCTTCATGAACCCGGCCTGTTCCCCGACGCCTATCAGTGTCCCAACCGTATCGAACATGTCGAAGAAGAGAAGGACCACGATGGGCGCCAGGTACTCGAGACGCAGCGCCGCGAGCGGTCTCATCTTCATGAACGTCGGCTCGAGCGACGGGAGCGCGAATACGCCGGTGAACTTCACAAGCCCCGTAACGACGCCGCCTAAGCCCGTTATCACGATACCCCAGAAGATGGCGCCCTTGATCCTGGCCGCCATGAGAGCGGCGGTCACCACGAGCCCGAAGAGCGCCAGGAGCACGGGGCCCTGGTGGAGGTCGCCGAGAGTCACATACGTGGCGGGGTCAGCGACCACTACTCCCGCGTCCTTCAGGCCGATGAACGCGATGAAGAGTCCTATCCCCGCGGCGGTGGCGAACTTGAGTGGAGGCGGGATGGCGTTCACGACCATCTCGCGGACGCGCGCGACCGTGAGCCCCGTGAAGATCACGCCCGAGATGAAGACGATGCCGAGGGCGGTCTGCCACGGCACGCCCATCTTGCCGCAGATGACGAAGCTGAAGTACGCGTTCAAGCCGAGTCCGGGGGCAAGCGCGATCGGGTAGTTCGCGAGGAACGCCATGAGGAGCGTACCTATGGCGGCGCCGATACACGTGGCCGCCACGACGGCGTTGAAGTCCATACCGGATCCGAACGGGGAACTCAGGATCTGCGGGTTGACGATGATGATGTAGGCCATCGTCATGAACGTGGTGGCGCCGCCCACGAGTTCGGCCCGGACGGTCGTTCCGTTCTCCCTGAGCTTGAACAGGCGTTCCAGCATGGCTCCCTCCCGGCTGGAGGACGTGCGGTCTGAGCCACCCGCACGTGAGGCGCGGTGCCCGATCCCTACTCGTATCGCAGGGCGTCGATCGGGTTCAGCATCGCGGCCTTGCGCGCCGGGTAGTAGCCGAAGAAGACGCCTATCGCGGCCGCGAACCCGAAGGCCGAAGCAACGATGCCCGGATTCACGAGCGGTGTCATCCCTACGGCGCTGTTCAGGATCGTCGTGAGGACGTAGGCGAGCGCGACACCGATCGTCCCCCCAAGGAGGCTCAAAACTACCGACTCCGTCAGGAACTGAATCAGGATGTCGCTCGAGCGCGCCCCCACGGCCAGACGAATGCCGATCTCGCGCGTCCGCTCGGTTACCGACACGAGCATGATGTTCATGATGCCGATACCGCCGACGATGAGCGAGACGGCCGCCACCGCTCCAAGAAGGAGCGTCATGACTTGCTGCGTCTCCGTGGCCATCTCGATGAACTCGGCCTGGCTGCGGATGCGGAAGTCGTCATCCTCGCCCGGGTTCAGTCTGTGTTCCCGTCGGAGGATACCGGTTATCTCCTCGATTGCGGCGTCGCTCTCATCCAGGGAACGCGCGCTCGCGAACATCATGTTGATGTACTGCCCTCCCGAGAGACGGTAGAGCCCGGTCGTCACCGGAACGAGAATGGTGTCATCCTCGTCGCGCCCGAAGCTCGAGGCGCCCTTCGCCTTCAGCGTTCCGACAACGCGAAAAGGGGTCTTGTTGATGCGGATCTGCTGACCGACGGGGTCGTCGTTCGGGAAAAGCTCATCGACCACCGTCGCGCCGAGCACTGCCACCTTGGCCCGGGACCGCACAGCGCGCTCGTCGAAGAACTCACCGCTTTGGATCGTCCAGGCCCGGATGCTCGGGTACTCCGGAGAGACACCCATGACACTCGTGTTCCAGTCTCCGGTTCCCCCAACGACTTGGGCCCCGGTTCTGACGGCGCCCGACACCGCGCTCAGGAGCACGGCCTCCTCCCGAATCGCGTCGACGTCATCCAGCGTCAGCCGATTGTACGAGCCGGCCCCACCGCTGGCGCCGCCGTGACGCGACGCGCCGGGGAACACCATGATCATGTTCGACCCGAGCGAGCTGATCTGCGACTCGACGTCGGCCTGCGCACCGGCGCCGATTCCGACCATGACGATCACCGACGCAACGCCGATGATGACGCCGAGAGTCGTCAGTAGACTGCGCATGCGGTTCTTCAGAAGCCCCTTGAAGGCGATCGTGAGAAGTCGCTTTGGCCACAGCATCGGCTATTCCCTCTGCGCTTCGAGCTCGACAGGCTCGTCGGCCGACGGCATCGACTCGAGATCCCTAGCCGCGCTTCGACGGTCCCACACTTGCCGGTCGCTAACGATGATACCGTCGCGCATGACGACGATCCGCTTCGCGTATTGGGCGATCTCGGGTTCGTGCGTCACGAGAAGGATCGTTATCCCCTGTTCGTTCAGCTCCTGGAAGACCGACATTACGTCGACCGACGTCCGGCTGTCGAGATTGCCGGTCGGCTCGTCTGCCAGGATGATGGAGGGATTGTTGACGAGTGCCCTCGCAAGGGCTACGCGTTGGCGCTCCCCGCCGGAGAGCTCGCTGGGATCGTGGTGCATGCGGTCGCCGAGGCCGACGCGCTCCAGCGAGGCGACGGCAGCCGCCTTGGGATCCGGGAACCTGCCCGACCTGTCGTAGAAGAGCGGCAACTCGACGTTGTCTAGCGCCGTCGTTCTCGGCAGCAGGTTGAACGTCTGGAACACGAAGCCGATCTGCTGATTGCGGACCTCTGCGTACTCATCGCGCGTGAAGTGGCTGGTGTCCACGCCGTCGAGCAGATACGTCCCGGACGTAGGCTCGTCGAGACAGCCGATGACGTTCAGCAACGTCGACTTGCCCGATCCGGACGCGCCCATGATCGCCACGAACTCGCCGCGGGTAACGGTCAGATCCACACCACGGAGGGCCTTCACAACAAGGTCGCCCATCACGTAGTGCTTCGTGGCTTTCCGGGTCTCAATGACACGTCCGCTCATCATCAGCGTCTTCTTCCGAACGGCGTTGTGGCAAGCGGGTTCCGGCTTCCACCCTCGGTTTCCGGTGTCTCTGTGACGGCCGTGATCACCTTCATCCCCTCATGAACGTCTCTCCCGAGAGCTATCTCGGTCTGCGAGCCGTTCGTAGCCCCCTTCTCGATGGGAGCAACCATGAGCTTCCCGTCGTCATCCAGGTACCAGAGGATGGCGCCCTTCTCCTCATCGATACCCATGGCGGCGATCATTCCTGCCATCGGGCCGCCACCATGCCCGGCGGAGCCATGTGTCTCCGTCCCCCGACGCCCGGCCCCGCCCGGCTCGGAGCCGGTGGACCGCTCGCTGCCGTCACCGCCCCCGGGCGGTGGACGCCTGCCGCCCATGTTCTCCCGTAGCTGTCCGTACATCTCCATCGTCGCGGTGAGCTTGAGGGCCGCATTGGGCACGAGCAGGACGTTCTCCCTGTGCTCGAGCAGGAAGTCGGCGGTGGCCGTCATGCCGGGTAGCAGGAGCCCACGCTCGTTAGGGGCGTCAACGACAACGGTGTAGTTGACAACGTTCGACACCGTCTTCGGGAGGAGTCGGACCTGACGCACCTCGCCCCAGAACTCCTCCTCGTAGTAGGCGTCGACCGTGAAGCGGACCTTCTGCCCTTCGTTCACGCGGCCGATATCGCTCTCATCGACCAGTACGTGGATCTCCATGTCTGAGAGGTCCTCGGCGATGATGAAGAGCACAGGGGCCGACAGGCTCGCGGCAACCGTCTGGCCGAGCTCGACGCTACGCTCGATGACCGTTCCGCTGATCGGTGACGTGACCACCGCGTAGTCGAGGTTCGTCTTGGCCCGATCCAAGCTCGCTTCGGCGGAAAGGACCGAGGCGCGCGCAGAAGCCAGCTGCGCGGCCGCGTCCTCCTGATCGGCCTGGCTCACCAGACCGCGCTCGAAGAGATCCCGAGCCCTTGCGAACTCCGTGTCTTCGAGAGCCATCTGAGCCTCGGCCTTCATGACGCTTGCTCTCGCGTCCTTGACCGACGCCGCGAGGAACGTCGTGTCGAGCACGGCAAGAACCTGTCCCTTGGTTACGCTGTCGTTGAAATCGACGAGGATCTTCGAGAGCGTGCCGGAGACCTGCGTCCCGACCTCGACGGTTCCGACCGCGGAGAGCGTGCCGGTCGAGGAGATCACATCCTCGAGATCACCACGCTCGATCTCGGCGAACTCATAGGCGCTGGTTGAGCTTCGTCCATCTCCGCCGGCGACCTTCCAGACAACCAGAGCGCCGATCACGAGGACAGCCCCGACGATCAGGATTTTCTTCATCTGCGATTCTTCCTCTTTGTCTCTCGTTGAACTAGCGTGTCGCGCGAGTTTAGGCTCGAACGCACGCGGATTCAACCGGAGTCTCCGTCACGATCCCGAGCCACGCCCGCCCGTGCCGCCCATGCCTCCACGCCCGGCCCGCTGCCCTCGCATCTCCTCGAAGCCGGACCGGGCATCCTCCATGATTTCCCGGTAGGTAATCATCTGCTCGTAGGTGAGGATGCCCTCCAACTGCGCCTCGGTCTCGAGACGGAGCCCCTCTGCCCGAGTCCTCATTGACGTGAACGCGTCCGGGTCCGGCCTGCCTCCCGACGTGCTGCCTTCCATGAGCATCGCGCGCCGCTCCTCGGCCTCTTCGAGGATCGCACGGACCATCGGACGCTGCCCATCGGTCAGGTCGAGCCTGACGATGATCTCGGATGTCGACGGGCCCTGCGGCCGCCCCCGGGACGCCGTCCGCATCCCGTAGTCGCCACCTCCCGTGGCACATCCGGCGCTA
>JAUWRQ010000063.1 GCA_030610515.1 Candidatus Eiseniibacteriota bacterium
CGAACAGGGGAAACGACGTGTTCCCCGCTGCTCTCATCTCTGCGTGGAACAGCAGGCTGCCGGCGTAGCCCGGGTTGAGAGCAACGATCTGTCTGCTGTTGAGGTGAGGGGCACAGCTCTTCGCCACCCGCTCGTGGTAGTTGGAAACATAGAAGATCAGGACCAGGTCGGCGGTTGGAAGGGCTTGTTCTGGCTTGGTTGTTGCGTGGATCGGGAACTCGCCGCTGCCCTCGATTCCCGAGAGGCGAATCGTCTTCCGTTCTTGGATGGCATTCCAATTGTCGACGTGGATTGAATTGGTCAGCTTCACAACGGTGACGTCGTGACCCGCCATGGCGAGAGTGCCAGCCATCGCACAGCCACCATGCCCACTTCCGACGATTGCGACGTTCATACGCAAACCACCCCACACCTGCCGTCCGAACGATCCGCTCGAGGCCGGGGCCTGCAGAATGCGACGGTGTAGGACGGCGCAAGGTTGTCGTCATACCCCAAGCGCGTGTCGAAGTATTGTGAGAGCTCCTGAAGCAACTCCTCCCTGCATGGTTGTCTGGCCACCCCCGTCAGGAAGATGTCGCCCGGGGTGATCCCCAGCTCGCGAAGCAGCGGATTGGAGACTTCCAGCACGAATACGTACATCTCGAACTGTTTGCGATCGGGGTTGTACACCACATGGCTGCGCAGCTCCCTGTTCGTGAAACCGATCGCCTCGAGCAATGCGATCCGCATGGCGGGATTCCAATACTCCATCAACGTCTCCCACACGAAGTCGCCTTGATTCTGCCCGGGGAGTGTGCCGGTCCCGACAAGGAGGAGATCCGTCGCGCGGAGGGCGGGATTGTCGAGCATGTGGCCGATATCCACCGGATCGTAGTTCCCGTAGGTTCTCCCCAGGAACAGCAGGATGATCATCCCGCCCGACGACCTGTACCTGTCCAGGTCCTCACCGGGAAATGCCTCGAAGCACAACGGCCTGGTCTGACAGGGAATCCCGAGCTGATTCATGCGTCTCCGGCTTGTTTCCAGCATTTCCACGCTGCCAGCCATGCACACGCATTCCACCTCATGCCCCTGGCGTATCAATGACCCTGCGATCAGGGCGCCCTTGCTGCCCGATCCGCAGCCCAGGTCAATGATGCTCACTTCCCGGGAAATGCGGGTCCCGGATTCCAACCGGGGATCGATGCCCGACTCGAACAGGGACGCTTCCAACAGTACGTCCTCGGTGGACTTCATCTCGAAGTAGGCCTTGACCGAGGACCGGAACCCGTACGTGAGCCGGGAAGGTACGACGACAACCTGTTTCCCCAAGTCCTCGAACAAGCAGTGCGGGTACCTTTTTTCGCGGGTGAAGTCCTCTTCTCCCTGCTTCTGGAGTCGAATGGAACGGAGAAGTTCGTCAACAGCTCCCTCCGGATCGGGTTTCCTGACATTCAAAGAGGGACTGCTACTACCCTCCACGATGCGAAGTGTCATCGAGTTGCCTTTCGCAAGCCGGGCTCGCGTTCCCATTCAAACGACCAAGAAGGATTGCCGTGTATCATCACCAGCGGTTCACCCTTGCCTTCGTCCACATAGTGCATCCTGCCCATTGTCAGCTCGATGTGGTGAGGCTCAAGGGTATGATCTGTCTCCCGGTCAGGCTGACCTGCCCCCAGTCGTTGTACCATCCCCAGCCTCACAATGGAGCGCATGTGGGAGCCAGCTTGACGGCCTCCAGTGCCGACGGTCGGTATCCAAGAGAGCTGTGAGGTATCACCTCATTGTACTCCCGCCGCCACTCCCCAGCCAGCAAGTACTCGTAGTCAACGACTTAGGGCTACGAGCGCTGCGTCCTCGAGGCTGGCGGAGGGATACAGACCTGACGCGTGGTTCGCTTGAGGCGAGAACTGGCCTTCCGGCCACACGGGATCCAACTACATGCGGGGCCTGACGTTGTGTCAGGCCCCGTTCTGCTGGCTCCTCCGGGCGGACTCGAACTCGCCCGCCGCTACTCCGGCTCCACGAACACCGCAGCCGTCAGCCCCGGGATCTCGAACTTGGTCGTCTCCATGTCGTACGTCGACTGCTTCACGGCCTCGTCGTGTGACATCTGAAGAACAGGATGAAGCTCAAGCGCGCACCGCTTCCACTCACCACCGGTGAACGTCTGCGTCTCCGGCGTCGCGTTCAGGATGACGACGACCCGCTTGTAGTTCGGATCCACCGGTCTCATCTCCGGCACGACGTCCGACACGCTCATGACAATGAGCCCGGGGGTCTGCCCGGAACCCACGTTGTGGAAGCGCACCCTCGCCTGGATGTCCTCGGCCGTTCGGAGACGCAGGAGCTGCGTGCCCTTCCGTATCGCCAAGAGCTCGCGGAAGTGGTGGACGGCCGCCCTGAGGTGCTCGCGCCCAGGCGTGATGGCGGCGCGGCCGAGAAGCGGCTTGATGATTTTCCACCGTTCCTGGTTCTTGTCGGCGATCGTGAGGCCGACGCCGAAGTTGTTCGACTCGTACGACCAGTCGAGCCTGTTGAACCAGTCACCGGAGTTGTAGCTGTCACGGTCCATCGACTTCGAGCGCAGCATGTCGCAGCCCGCGTGGAAGAACGGTATGCCCTGCCCGAGCGCCACGACCGAGAGCCCCAGGTTGTGCATCCTGACGCGCGTCTCGATGGAAGCCTCCGAAGGCGCCGCGTACTGAATCTTGTCGAACCACGTCTCGTTGTCGTGGGCCGAGACGTAGCTGATGGCCTCCTGCGGATCGAGCGTGTAGCCGACGTTGTCCATCTGCCCGCCGCGCGTCTCTATCCCCCGTCTGTCGATCAGGAGGTAGTTCCGGAGGTTCCCGGTCATCCCGATGCGGATGCGGTCCATCGACTCCAGGAGCCTGTCGCGCTCGGACGGGCCCGCGCCGTTGAACCCGCTCGGGTCCGTGAAGAGACCCGTCGCGAACCCCTGGTCGCGCCTGTCGCCGAACGGTGAGCCGCCGCGGATGGCGTCGCGGATGCGATCGTTGAACGTCCCAATGCCGGTTCCTGCCATGTTCGGCTGCGTGGCGTTGACGCCGCGCTTCCCGCCCTGCACCTCGCCGAAGTCCCATCCCTCTCCGTAGAGGTAGATGGTCTCGCCATCGACGCCGTCGGTCTCCGGCCTGAGCGCGTGCAGCGCGTCCCGGACCTTCTCCACGTTGCGCTTCATGTGGTGGCCCATGAGGTCGAAGCGGAACCCGTCCACCTTGCAGTCGCGCGCCCAATGGACGAGGTCATCGACCATGAACCGTTCCATCATGTAGTGCTCGGTCGCCGTGTTCTGGCAGCACGTGCTCGTCTCAACGAAGCCGTCGGCGTTCAGTCTGTGGTAGTAGCCGGGCACGACCTTGTCGAACACCGACTTGTCGCCGGTGCCGCTTTCGTGCGTGTGGTTGTAGACGACGTCCATGACGACGCGGAGCCCTGAGTCTGCGAGTGCCTTGACCATCGAGCGGAACTCGAGGACACGCCCCGAGCCGTCGGGGTTCGTCGCGTAGCTACCCTCGGGAACGCCGAAGTGGTAGGGATCGTAGCCCCAGTTGAACCCGTCCCAACCCTGGATGCGAGCGACCGCGGCCTGCTGCTGGTCGGAGCCCGGCGGGAACGCCGAAAGGGGACCGGGGTCCCTCCACGTCGACTTGTCCTCGTCGACCGAGGCGATGTCGAACGCGGGAAGCAGATGAATGTGAGTGAGCCCTGCCTCCGCGAGTGCGCCGAGATGCCGCATCCCGTTGGAGTCGACGGTGAACGCCATGTACGTTCCCCTGAGGTCGGAGGCGACCGTAGGGTCGTAGGCACTCATGTCACGAATGTGCAGCTCGTAGAGGACGATGTCCTCGGGAGCTTCGAGCGCGGGCTTCGAGAGGGCGTCCCAGCCCTCGGGCTTGAGCGTGGTGTCAGCGAGATCGACGATCTGGGTGCGCCTGCTGTTCGTGGAGAGGCTGCGCGAGTACGGGTCGGTCACCATATTGCGCTCGACCATCCCGGTGGTCGGCATGTAGACCTTTACCTCGTAGAGATAGAACTCGTCCTTCCACGAAGGCTCCCCGATCACGCTCCAGACGCCCGCGTTCTCCGCCATCTCGAGCACGGAGGAGGGCTCGGGAGCGGTGGACGAGTCGAAGAGATGCAGCCAGATCTTCTGAGCGGTCGGGGCCCAGACGGAGACCGTCGGCACGTCGCCGTCCCAGTTCACGCCGAGCGGACCGTCGTACGCGAAAAGGTCATCGAGGACACCTGGGATCTGGATGCCCGTCGCGTCGTGCACAACACCGTCCTCGCCGGTGACAGACACCGCCAGCGCCTGCTTGAGAAACGACGGCACCGAATCGAGCTTGTCCTCGGGCAGCGTGAGCGCCTTGCACCCCACGAGGTAGGGGAACCGAGCGAGCATCTCGCGCGGGAGGCTCTTCCCGGCGAGCATGAGGACGATGCCCTCTCCACCCACGACACCGTCGCCGCTGAGTTCGAGCCCGTCCTCGCCACCCACGTGCAGCGTGTAGACATCGTCCGCACCAGCCCTCACCTTCCACGCGATGGTTCTCCCGTCAACCCAGTGCGCGCGCTGGCGGCTCAGGTTCCCGAAGGCGAGCGACGAGACGTCGGGCTCCTCCGTGTTCATGGTTGTCGCTCCAGACACGAGCCAGACCTCGGTTCCGTGTTTTCCGATCTCGAGGGACATGTCAGGCCCCGGGTCCTTCGTATCGCCCTTGTGAACGATGAAGCCCACGCGCTCCGCTCCGTCCTTGAGCTTGAGGTCCCAGTAGAGGCCGAAGTCGTCGCGGCCTGTGGGCGGAAGAGGGCTCGTCCATTCGATCGATTCCTCCGTGTCCTCCCAAGCGTGGAGGCCCCAGCCGTTGTAGCCGCCCCTCGGACGGTGGTAGTGAATCCGGGCCAAACCGTCCTCGAGAACCGGGGCGTCCCCGAAAACCTCCTCCTCGACCGGACGACCGCTCCCGATCACACGAACGGCGTTCATGCCGCCGTGTCCGTCGTCCACGTAGTCCTCTGCCTCCACATCGACCGGCCCGCCCTCGAGCCACGTCGACATATCGCCCGGCCACTCGCCGTTCACGAAGAATTTGTACTGGTGCTCGCCCGGCGAGAGGTCGAGCGTGACTGCCCACACACCACCCTCGCCGGGCTCCATGGGCGTCTCGCCCCAGTTGTTGAAGCCGCCCCTCACGGAGATGGTCTCGATCTGCATGCCTTCCGGGGGCTCGAACGTGAACGTTGCCTGCTCGGCGGACGCCGATGCGGCCGCAAGAGAGATAGCCAGTACCATGCATGCTGCTCCGTGTTTCGTGGCGCTCCTCATGAATGCCTCCTCATACGGATATTCCCACGTCTGTAGTGGTGAACAGGGATTGTACCACAGGAGGTTGGATGCCGCCACGCGGGGGCGGTGCGACCTGGATGCAGGAAGCCCCGCCGACTCACGCCGACGGGGCCTTTCCTGCACTCCGGTGGGTTGCCAGAGCTACCGAAGAACCCCAAACCGCGTGGATCGGGTCGCTATCTCAAGAGGAGCACCTTGCGCGTCACCGTCTGCTCCGCGGCGTTCAGCCGGATCAGGTAGACGCCATTCGAGAGCGCTACGCCGCCCGAGTCACCTCCATCCCAGGCGACCTCGTGGAGCCCGGAAGGGAATCCCCTGTCGGCGAGCGTCGCGACATGACGACCCGCTACGTCATACACGGCGATCTCGACGTGCGCCGCCTGTCGCAAATCGAACGCCACGACGGAACTCAAGCTGAACGGGTTGGGCCTCGGCGGGAACAGATGCGCAATAGCGAGAACATCGTCGAGCGACCCGTCGGTCACGCCGGCCTCGTGATCGATGCCGAGATAGAGGTACACGAGTCCGTCACCGGCACCGATCATGAGGTCCTTCTGTCCGTCGGCGTTCCAGTCGCACACGAACGGACGCGAGCGGGGCGTGCCTGCGATGTCGATCTTGACGCCGTCGACCTCCAGGAACTCGAACCCGGAGAAGTCGGGGGACTGGTTCGTACCCGTGTTCGAGTAGAAGACGATCTCGCCGTTGGTGTTCCCGGCGAGAATGTCTTTCCTCCCGTCGTTGTCCAGGTCCTCTACGTGAGGACTCGCCCGGTTAGATACGACGTCCAGGTTGACGCCGGAGTCCTGCGCGTAGGTCTGCGCCTCGAAGTCGGGCACCTCGTCCGTTCCCGTGTTCAGGAAAACGTGGATGAACCCATCGTAGCCGCCGATGACAAGGTCCCTGTGTCCGTCGCTGTCCCAGTCGACGACAGTCGCGCACGCCCGCGACCCCACGTCGATGTCGATCTTGGATCCCAGCGGCCCGACCTGCAGGAAGACGCCGGCATCGAACGCCGGGCTCTGATCGGTCCCGACATTGGTGAAGAGCATGACCCGGCCGTCCGAGCGACCCACGATGAGGTCCTTGAGATCGTCAGCCCCCCAGTACACGACTCGGGGGAAGATGCCCAAACACCCGCCGCCCGCAACGATGAGGTCGGAGCCCATGGACTGCGCGTAGGTGAAACCCGAGAACTCCGAGTTCTCGGCCGTCCCTTCGTTCAGATAGACGCGCACCTTGCCGGTGGCCGCCCCCTCCCCAACTACGAGGTCAGCGATGCCGTCCGAGTC